>CALFOF010000128.1 GCA_937919075.1 uncultured Cyanobium sp.
GGCGATCCAGGCCGCGAGGCTGTGCAGGAACGCCACCAGGTTGAACAGCAGGTTGATGTAACCCGCGGGGCGTGGGCCGGTGCGGGAAATCAGCCCCGGCACCCACAGGAGCGAGAAAAATGCACCCAGCAAGGGATACAGGGGAACCAGGAAAGCCGTCTCAAGGACGGCCGTTGCAAGGGAGGCCGTCTCGGGCGGGGGGACGGTCATCAGAGCGGGGAGGTTCCGGGATGATCGCGAACAATAGGAATGGGCCGCTGGAGATTGGTGGGAGGATAAAGAGGTGTTGCCAATGGCCACCCCAAGCAAGGCTGATCAGTGGGCAGGCTGATCAGTGGATCAGTGCTCAAGTTGATCAGTTGATCAGTGGGCAGACTCCGTAGTTGTGCTGAAGCGGTTAACGATTGGTGAATGCAGCGCAGGCTGCCAGCCACAACGCCGCCGCCCCCAGTTGCACCACCAAGGTGGGAACCCCGAACCGCAGCCAGTAGCCGAACGACAGCGGCGAGCCTTGCTGCCGGGCAATGCCAGCTCCGACAAGATTGGCGGAAGCGCCGATCAAGGTGGCGTTGCCCCCCAACGTGCCGCCCAGCATCAGCGCGGCAAACAAGGGCAGGGTCCCAGCCGCCACCGTGCCATCGGTTCCGGCCAGGCCCGCTTGGCGGCTGGCTTCGATTAGAATAGGCGTGAGGGCCGCCACCAGCGGGATGTTGGGCACCACCGCTGACAGCAGGGCGGTGCTCACCAGCAGCAGGGGCACCGCCCCGGCCGTTCCCACCTGACTGGCCAGTGCCTCCGCCACGTCAGCCAACACGCCGGTGCGCTGCAAGCCGCCGATCAGCACGAACACTGCCATGAAATAGATCAGCGTCGACCAATCGATCTGGCTCAGCAGCCGGTCCACGGAGATCAGGCCGCTCTGGTGCACGATCACCAGGCTGGCGGCCGCTCCCGCCAGGGCGACGGCGTCCGGGGTGATGGGCACGGGCAGCAATTCGCCGCCGAGGAACAGGGCCAGCATCACGGCCACCACGGTGAGCAGCAGCCCCAGGGCGCGGCGATGGTGCAGCCGTGGCGGCACCTGTTGGGGCAGGGTGAAACGGGCCTTCCAGATGGCTGGATACAGCCAGGGCAAGGTGGCGAGCAGCACCAGCACGCCCAACAGCCCGGCACTGGAGATCTGACGGATGTAAGCGCCGAAGCTCAGCCCCAGGCCCGTGCCCACGATGTAGGTGGCCGGATCACCGATCAAGGTGAGCAGCCCGGCGCTGTTGGCCGTGAGCACCAGCAGGATCAGCAGCGGCCGGGGATCCAGCTTCACCTCCCGGGCCAGGGGCGGCAACAGCGGCCCGATCAGCAACACGGTGGTGGCGTTGGGCAACCAGGCGCAGATCACCGTGGTGAGCATCACCACCCCGATCAGCAGCCGCGACCCCTTGCCGCGCGATAGAGGCAAGAGCCGGTGGGCCACCACCGCAAACACGCCGGTGGCCTCCAGGGCACGCACCAGCACCATCATTCCGAACAGGAGCGTGAGAGTGCCTTGGGAGAGGGCCACGCTCTGCACGGCCTCCGGCATGGTGAGCACGCCGGTGGCCAACAACAACACCGCCCCCAGCAGAGCGGCGGCGGTGAGGTGGGTGACACCCGCAGCGGTGGCCAGCAACACCGCCACAAACGTGGCAACGGCGAGCAGGGCGTCAAGGGACATGCAGGGGGCTCAGGCGAGGGGCAACATCGCTGGCGGACCCGAGCCGCTGCCCCCTAAGCCGGCATCGGAGGATGCGGCCTGCTTCGGCTGCGGGTTCAGCTGGCGGTGGTGCTCAGGCCCACAGCCGCCTGGAGGGCCTCGTGGCGACTGATCTCGGTATGCGCCGCATCGAGCAGCTCGTACATCTTGAGGCTCTCAAGCCGCTTGCGGGTGCTGCCGTCCGCCCCCACCACATACACGTTGCGCCCCTTCTCCACCGCTTCTTCCACGGCATTTTCAAGCGCCAGCGCTGCGGTGACGCCCATATGGGAGACGGAGCCCAGATCGAAGACGATGCTCTGGCAATCGATGATGGCGTTGTGTTCGCGGGCGATCGCCTTGGCGACGCCGAAGATCATGGCGCCGGTGAGCTGGAAGAGCAGCACCTTGCCGGCGCCCCGATCGAGCAGCTCCCTCTCCTCAGGGGTGAGATCAAGCTCGCCATCACCGGTGCTGATCGCCTTCACGCCCTTGGATTCCAGGGCGTTCATGCGCTCGATGGTTAGGAAGTTGGCCACGAACACGCCGATGCCCACCGCCACCATCAGATCAACCAGCACGGTGAGCAGGATCACCCCGTACATGATTGCCGCGCCCTTCACCGAGAGGATGTGGGCGCGCTTGAGGAAGCCCCAGTCGATGATGTCGATGCCCACTTTGAGAGCGATGCCGGCCAGCACCGCCATCGGGATCGAGGAGGCCAGTCCCGAGGCCCCCAGGATCACCACCATCAGCACGATCGCCCGGGTGAGGCCGGAAAGCGCACTGCGGCCGCCCGCCTGGATGTTCACCACCGTGCCCATGGTGGCGCCGGCACCGGCGATGCCGCCGAACAGGCCAGACATCACGTTGCCCAATCCCTGGCCGAACAGCTCCTTGTTGGAGTTGTGCTCGGTGCGGGTGAGGCTGTCAGCCACCATCGACGTCAGCAGGGCGTCGATGCAACCGAGCATGCCCAGCACCGCTCCGTAGAACACCATCCGCTGGATTTCACCGGGGTAAAACGTGGGCATCTGCAGCGGCGGCAGACCGGAGGGGATGACGCCGATGCGGCGAATATCGGCATCACCGAAGGCCACCAGGGAGATCACCGTGCCCACCACCAGTGCCAGCAACTGGGGCGGCACCAGCTTCTTGAGGCGGGACGGGGTGAACCAGATGATCGCCACCGTGAGGGCGGCTAGGAAGGTTTCAACCGGCTGGATCTGGCCCAGCAGCATCGGAATGTTGCGCAGGGTGCCAAGCACGCCGCCGGCCGGAATCGCCTGACCGAGGAAAGGCCCCGCCTGAAGAATGATCAAGATGATGCCGATGCCGGACATGAAGCCCGAGATCACCGTGTAAGGCATCATCGTGATGTAGCGCCCCAGTTTCAGCATCCCGAAGAGGATCTGGAACAGGCCCGCCAGGATCACCACCGTGAACGCCATGGCCAGCCCTTGCTCGGGATGGGCTGCCGTGAAGGTGGCGATCACGGTGGTCATCACCACGGTCATCGGGCCGGTGGGCTCAGAGATCAGCGTGGCTGTGCCGCCGAACAGGGCGGCGAAGAAGCCCACCAGCACGGCGCCCCAGAGGCCCGAGGCGGCGCCTGCGCCAGAGGCCACGCCGAAGGCCAGGGCCATCGGCAGGGCAATGACCGCGGCGGTGACCCCGCCGAAAATGTCGCCTCGGACATTCTGAAAATTGATCCGATTGGTGATGCCCACGCAGGGATGGTTTGCCAGTGCGGCGTCACCATACGCAGCGGCTCAGGAAACCGACGAGCCCCGCGTCATAATTGCCCCCTCCAAGGGTGACCTCAGTGCTCAGCGTCATCGAAATCATCGTGGGGATCCTGCTGCTGTTCGGGGGCGGCGAGCTGTTTGTGCAGGGCTCGGTGGCCCTGGCCCTGCTGCTCGGCATTCCTCAACTGGTGATTGGCCTCACGGTGGTGGCCTTGGGCACAAGTGCTCCTGAGCTGTTCGTGAGCCTGATTTCCACCTTCAACGGTGCCGATGACATTGCCGTGAGCAATATCGTTGGCAGCAACATCTTCAACGTGCTGGTGGTGCTTGGGATCAGCGCGGCGATCCTGCCTTTGCGCGTGCACAGCCGCCTGATCCGCCGCGACGTTCCCATCCTGCTGGCGGTGTCGATGGCGGTGTGGGGCATGGCCTCCACCGGCAGGGTGACCTGGCAGGCGGGGCTGGCTCTGCTCACCGCCCTGGTGATCAATACCGTGTGGGAGTTGCGCACTGCCAAGGAGGAAGGTGAAGCCGAGGCCGGTGGCGAGATTGATCAAGACGACGCCAAGGGTGGCTTTCTACCCGCCTTCATCAAGCTGGCCGCCGGCCTGGGCCTGCTGGTCTGGGGCTCACAGATCCTGGTGAAGGGGGCAACGGCCATCGCACTGAGCCTGGGCGTAAGCGAAACACTGATCGGCCTCACGATCGTGGCAGCGGGCACCTCCATGCCTGAGTTGGTGACGTCGATCGTGGCCGCCCTGCGTGGCAAGGCCGATCTGGCGATCGGCAACGTGATCGGCAGCAATCTGCTCAATCAACTGGTGATCCTCGGCCTCTGCGCCTTCCTTTCCGGCGACCGCGGTATCAGCGTGGACCCAATGATCATTCAGCGTGATCTGCCGATCATGGTGGCCACAACAGTGGCCTGCTTGCCGATCTTCTTCAGCGGCGGGGTGATCACCCGCCTGGAGGGCGGCATCCTGATCGGCCTCTACGGGTTGTATCTCGTCGAGCAGATCCTCCCTTACACCTTCCCCAGCCTTGATGGACCGATCGAGCGCTTCACCCTGGCGGCCTTGATCCCGGCCCTGGTGCTGTTGCTTGGCTGGCAATCCCTGAGCCACTGGCGCAGCACCCGCCGCTTGCCGGAATGATTGGCGCCTCTCCTTGATGGCAGTTGATGGCAGGGAATTTCAGGCTGCTGGCTTGGCCACGGCCGCAGGTTGGCGGACGAGCCAGAGCTGATCACCCTGCACCCACAACAACAGCAAACCGGTGGGAGATTTCACCGTGATGCCGTGGGGCTTGCTGAGACCCATCGCCTGTGCTGCTGCCAAGGGCAGGCGGCGAATTTCCACGCCCTCAGGCAGGTCGCTCAGGCTCTCCGGCCGGCTACTGGCCGCTGAGCCGGTGTCCCACAGCAGCCTGTAGGGGCGATTGGCGTTGGCATCGAGCCTGAGGTGGCGCCGTGCCAGGGCGCTGCTAGCCGCCTTGTCGGCGTCCGCCTTATTATTGGCGTCCGCCTTGGCGGGGCGCTCAGCTGCTGCAGCCGGGACTTCCGCCGTACCCTCCGCCGTGCCCGCGGACGTGCGTTCGGCCCCGGCGTTGAGCAGGGCGGCCAGTTCCAGTGCCGTGGCGGCCGTCGCGGGCAGGCCAGTGGCAACAGCCGGAACCACCCCCCAGGTCAGGCCACTGCTCGCGGCACTGCTGGCAGAACTGCGGGGGCCAGCTGCCACGGCAGCGACCGGACGGCGCCCCTGCGGCGCGCTGGATTCCAGGGGCGATGGCGGCGGCGGTGGCGGGGGTGGCGGCAGCGGCAGGCTGTTGCCGAAAGGCAGTTCGATGGTGCTCAAGCTGGCCGCTAGAGCCATCGGCTGGCGGGCGCCGCTGCTGAAGCGCAGCAACTCCGGGGTGTTGTCAGTCACCTGCAGGCGCGGGGCCGGCGGGCGGGGCCGTTCCGCCACGCTGCTGCCGGAGAGCCAGAGCGCGTGAGCTCCCACGGCGATGCCAAGCGGCAGCAGCCAGCGGGAGGCGCTGATCGCCGCCAGCCAGCGCGAGCCGCTGATCGAGGGCAGCCAGCGCCCGCTTTCAGGAGGTAGGAGACGGGGCGGGAAGTTGAACTTCAAAGGGAAGCGCACTGGCATCGAGTAGGGGAAGAAATTGCTGCACCAGCCCCCAGGAGGTGGTGGGAGAGGGAACCAGCCGCACCCGGGCCTGGGCGTTGATCCGGCGGGCCTCCTGCAGCAGGGCGGGCAGTTGGCTCGGGTTCACCGAGCCGTTCCAGAGGCGCAGGCGCCCATCCGCCTCCAGGTGCAACACCACCAGGCCGCGGTGGGCCGGCGCCTGGGCGAGCTGCTGAGGCAGCAGCAGCAGCGTCAGGCTGAACAGGCCGAGGGCGGCCCCCAGCAGCGCCAGCCACAGGCCCTGCTCAGCCGCAGCGATCGGCGCGGCCGCAGCAAGGTTGGTAGCGCCCGCTGGGGTGATCACA
>CALFOF010000129.1 GCA_937919075.1 uncultured Cyanobium sp.
GGGCAGTTGATCCATTCTCGCAGAGGTGGCCGGGTTTTTCAGCGAACTCTTAGGGCGCCTCAAGCACGCGCCTCAGGGCGCCTGCAGCACGGCGGCATAGAAGCCATCGCCGCCTTGGGGCTGGGGCCAGAGCTGCTGCTCCAAGTGGAGCTGCCAGCCGGGATGGGCGGCGAGGAAGGCCGCGATCTGCTGCTGGTTCTCGCGGGGATGGACGGTGCAGGTGGCATACACCAGGCGGCCACCGGGCCGCAGCAGCGGGGCCACGCCGGCCAGCAGGCTCTGCTGCAGCTCCACCAGGGTGTCGATGGCGGCGGGGGTGAGACGCCAACGGGCATCAGCATGGCGGGCGAGGGTGCCGAGGCCTGAGCAGGGGGCATCGAGCAGCACGCGATCAAACGGCGCTGCAGCCAGATTCGCCCCCAACGCAGCCTCCAGATCAGCAGCCTGTGCAACCCCCAACGCGGCCGCATCGCCCTGCAGCGGCTTGATCGTGTGCAGGCCAAGCCGCTCGGCGTTGTCGCGCACGCGCTGGAGGCGGCCGCTGGAGCGATCGACGGCCACCACGGTGCCCACATCACCGATCAGTTCAGCGATGTGGGTGCTTTTGCCACCGGGGGCGGCGCAGGCATCGAGGATGCGCTCGCCGGGCTGGGCGTCCAGCAGGGGCGCGATCGTCTGGGCGGCGCGATCTTGCACGCACCAGTGGCCTTCGCTGTAGCCGGGCAGGGCGCGCAGATCGCTGCTGCGGGCGGTGAGGGTAAGGCCGGCGGGCAGATCGACGAGCGGCTCGGCGGGCACCCCGGCGGCTGTGAAGGCGGCCAGCACGGCCTCGCGGCTGCTGCGCAGCACATTCACGCGCAGATCCAGCGGCGGCGCCTGGTTGGCCGCCTGCCCAAAGGCATCGGCCTGCTCGAGCGGCAGCCAGGCCAGCAGATCCGCCGCCAACCAATCGGGCAGGGAATGGCGCAGCGCGAAGGCAGCAGCGGGATCGGCGGGCAGTGGCAGGGGAGCGGTGCGGCGCAGGAAGGCACGCAGCAGGCCATTCACCACCGGCGCCAGGCGGGCGAGACCATCGCGTTTGGCCAGCTCCACCGCCGTGCTCACCGCCGCTGACGCCGGCACCCGCTGGAAGAACAGCAATTGATAGAGCCCGAGGTGCAGCAGCCAACGCAGCGGCGGCGGCTGCTGGGCGGCGGGCACCTTGCCGAGCAGATCAAGCCAGGCATCGAGCAGGCGGCGCTGGCGGATGGCGCCATAGGCGAGCTCGGTGGCCAGGCCCCGGTCTTGAGGGGCGAGCGGCAAACGGCGCAACTCCCGCTCCAGGGCCAGATCGGCATAGGCGCCGGAGGCCACGGCCAGCAGCACCCGCCAGGCCACCCGCCGGGCGTCAAGGCCGGGAGGCGCCGCGCCGGCGGGCGGGGTGGAAGCAGGAGACGCAGCGCTCAAGCGGCAGGCAGCGGTGGAACCCACAGATAGCGCCGCAGCGGCAGGCGGCCGTCCTCTGCCACCGGAATGCCTTCAGCGAGCAGCAGATCACGCTGAATCCAATCGCTGCCTTCACGGGCGAGGCTCATGCTGATGCGCCCCTGGGCATTCACCACCCGATGCCAGGGCACGGCCGAGGGCAACGGCAGCCGCCGCAGCGCCCAGCCCACCTGCCGGGCACAGCCGTAGGCGCCGATCCGATCAGCGATCTGCCCGTAGGTGGCCAGCTGGCCGTGGGGGATGCGCTCCACCTCCGCCCAGACGCGTTGATCGAACAGTGACAAGATCCCACCGCAGGGCTGGGGGGGAAGATCCTGTCATCAGGCGTGCTGCGGCCAGTGACAGAGCGGGGACTCAGGCGACGTAGGACGAAGGTCTGACCCGGATCGTCACCTGACGACAGCCCCCATGCCCTTCCCGCACCAGCCCACAACCAACCAGAACCCGC
>CALFOF010000130.1 GCA_937919075.1 uncultured Cyanobium sp.
GGCATCGCCGCTGAGGCGGTCTTGATCCTGATCGTGCTCGGCTGGACGGGCAGCTACCTGCTGCGGGTCGTCAACGGCAAGATGACCTTTATGGAGCAGCGCCGCCAATACCGCGCCGGCTACGACGCCATCACCGCCGAGCAGCTCCAGAAGGAGTTCGACGCGCTCAGCCCTGCCGAACAGGAACGCCTCTTGCGCGAGATCGGCCAACTCAAGGACGACGCCACCCTTTGAGCCGCAGCTGACGAAGCGCTGAGCCCAGACTCCGCTGGTCTGCAGTGCCTGTGACCCCATAGGCTCACGCACAGAGCGTCCAGGATCCGGCTCCGATGAGCGCCACCCCGTCCAGCAACGTCGCCGCCGCCAGTACCGCGGCCATCCCCACGGCCATCCAGACACGGTTCAGCCAGCTTCAGGCGCAGGGCCGTTGTGCGTTGATGCCGTTTCTGATGGCCGGCGATCCGGATCTGGCCACCACCGCGGCCACCTTGCTCGCCCTGCAGGAAGCCGGCGCCGACCTGATCGAGCTGGGCATTCCCTACAGCGATCCGCTGGCCGATGGCCCGGTGATCCAGGCCGCCGCCAGCCGCGCTCTGGCCTCCGGCACCACGCCGGGCAAGGTGCTGGAGATGCTCACCGGCCTGCGCGGCCGTCTCACCACCCCCCTGGTGCTGTTCACCTACAGCAACCCGCTGCTGAATCGCGGCATGGATACCTTCTGCCGTGATGCCGCCGCTGCCGGCGCCGCCGGCCTGGTGGTGCCGGATCTGCCGCTGGAGGAAGCGGAGCGTCTGTCGCCGATCGCTGCAGCGGTGGGCATGGATCTGGTGCTGCTGGTGGCGCCCACCACCCCATCTGAGCGGATGGCCCGCATCGCGGCCGCCAGCCGCGGCTTCACTTATCTGGTCAGCGTCACCGGCGTCACCGGCGTGCGGGTGGCGATGGAATCGCGCGTGGGCGGCCTGGTGCAACAGCTCAAGGCGATGGGCCCCACACCGGTGGCCGTGGGCTTCGGCATCTCCGGGCCGGAGCAGGCCCGCCAGGTGCGCGATTGGGGCGCCGACGGCGCCATCGTGGGCAGCGCGCTGGTGAAGGTGATGGCGGCGGCCGCCTGCACCGAGGCGCCAGTGCCGGCAGCTGTGTCGGCAGCGGTGGCAGCAGCGGCGGGCACCTACCTGGCCGGCCTGCGCCAGGCCCTCGACAATTGAGCGCCATGCCCTTGACCTCCCAGCCGCTCGATCTGCCCTTCTCAGAAGCCTGCGAGCGCAACAAGCAGCCGCTGCTGGAGGCCTTGCGCGCGTGGCTGCCCCAACCCCCCGATCGGCCGGTGCACGTGCTGGAGGTGGGCTCGGGCACCGGCCAGCACGGCGCCCATTTCAGCGAGCACCTGCCCGTGCGCTGGCAACTCAGTGACCGGCCTGAGCACCTGCCGGGGCTGCGCCGCCGTCAGGTGCAGGTCAGCGCCACCAATGCTTCAGCCACCACTGCTGCCGCCACCGGCCAGCTGTTGCTGCCGCTGCAGTTTGATGTGACCCAGCCCGATTGGCCGGCCGGCCCGTTTGATGCGGTGTTCAGCGCCAACACCGCCCACATCATGCCGGCGACGGCGGTGCCCGATCTGTTCGCCGGCAGTGCCCGGGTGTTGGCTCCAGGCGGGCTGTTCCTGCTCTACGGCCCCTTCCACGACGGCGGCGTGCCCACCAGTGCCAGCAATGCCGCCTTCGATGCCCACCTGCGCGCGATCGATCCCGCCATGGGGGTGCGCGACAGCCTGGAGCTGATCGCCTGCGCCAGGGCGGTGGGCCTGTCGGCGGCCGCCGACCTGCCGCTGCCCGCCAACAACCGCCTGCTGGTGTTCCGCTGTTCTCCCACCGGCACCTGAGGCGCTGGCGTCCGGCTCAGGCCGGCTCGGCCAGCAATCAGACCGGACCGTCGAGCACGAAGCGATAGCGCACATCACCGCTGCGCAGCCGGGCGATGGCGGTGTTGATCTCGTGCATCGGCAGGCTTTCCACCTGGGGCTGGATGCCGTGCCGCGCGCAGAACTCCATCATCTTCAGCAGGCAGGTGAGGAGGTAGGGCTGCCGGTGAACTGGCGCCGCCCGGAGATGAACGAGAACACACTCAGGGGGATGGGCTCCAGCGTCACGCCGAGCTGGTGCAGCCGGCCCTTCGGGGCCAGGGCGTTCACCACCGCGTCCCACTCCAACGCGTGGTTAGTGGTGTTGATGATCAGGTCGTAGCGGTTCGGCGTGGCGGCCAGATCGCCGAGCAGCTGAATGTCATGGGCACCGAAGCCGCGCGCCTCCTCCGCCTTGGCGGGGCTGGTGGTGATGGCGGTCACCTGGCAGCCCCAGGCGCGGGCGAACTGCAGCGCCAGGTGGCCCAACCCGCCGATGCCGATCACGGCCACATGGGCGGTGGGGGACACGGCCTCGTCGATCAGCGGCGCGAACACGGTGATGCCGCCGCAGAACAGCGGCCCCGCCAGGGCTGGATCAAGGCTGTCGGGGATGGGGATCAGCCAGTCCTGCTGGGCCTTCACGTGGCTGGCGAAGCCGCCACTGCGGCCCACCACACTCGCCTCCAGATCGGCGCAGAGGTTCTGATCACCCCCGAGGCACAGGGCGCAGTGGCTGCAGCTGCCGGCGATCCAGCCCAGGCCGCGCAGCTGGCCGATCAGCCCCTGGGGCACCCCTTCGCCCACCGCCACCACCCGGCCCACCGCCTCATGGCCGGCCACCAGCGGATAGGTGCTGATCCCCCAGTGGTTGTCGAGCATTGAAAGATCGCTGTGGCACAGACCGCAATGCAGCACCTCCAGCAGCGCTTCGCCAGGGCCGGGGGGCAGCAGCTCCGCCGTGCTGCGCTGCAGTGGGGCGGCGGGCGCGTCTGCCTGCCAGGTGGTGATCTGCATGGAGCGTCGCGTGCCGTTGCAGACCCCA
>CALFOF010000131.1 GCA_937919075.1 uncultured Cyanobium sp.
GTTGATGATCGAGTTGGAGACGATGCTCATGCAGTTCTGCCTCGAAACAAGCGGTCGCCGTTAAGGAGACCGATATCCGGTGGGTAAGGGATGCCCCCCTGACCTGCGACGTCCGATGGCCTTGAGGGCCAGAGCGGTTGGTGTTGCAAGCGTGGGCTGACGATCGTGCTTGCCGATCGCCGAATCATTCTGCGGCAGGACCTCCCGCACGCCCGGGCCCGGTAACAGTTCTTCACGGCGAGAGAACCATGAAATCCCAGGCGGGGCAAGGATTCTCGCCGATCGGCCAGGCCCTGTTCCTGACGGCCATTGTCAGGAAACTCCACGGAATCTTTTGGCTGCTGATGGATGTCGGCCACACATTTTGCCAAGATCATGCGAAGCGTCCCTTCAAGATCGGCCATGGAATCGGCTCTATCTGCGCACTTGGCAGGAGAGATGTGCACCAATCCAGGCAAAAACCCTCTTGGATTAGATCCAGGAGGGCTGAATGACGGTGCTTGGCTTCAGCCTGTTGGCTGGGTGCTCAGATGGGGTCCCGAGTGGGTGGCGTGAGTCCGGCATTGCCAGCGTAGAGCGCCGCAGTTCGGTTCACGGTGGCCAACGGGATACCGTCCTCGGTATTGAGGCCCCAGAGATAGGGAACGGTGTCGCGGCCGAAGCGGGAGGCGTACTCCTCACTGGTCAGTAGGGCGCTCAATGCGCTGATCTGGCCCTGCTTGCCGCGCACGGCAAGAAACTCGCTCACCTCTTTGGGTTGACCGGCTCGTCCCATCAGGGCGAGATAAGCGGCGGAGGCGGCGCGAAGCGGGGCCATGCGGTTGAGCCGCTGCTGGAACAGGTCGCTCGACGCGACGATTCGCACGAACTCTGAAAGGGAGATCCGGCCATCACGCAGTTGGGATTCGGCGTCGCCGAGCCGTTCGGCAGCCAACGGCATGCGGTTCAGCAGCTGCCGGTAGGTGGCTGCAATCACTGCCTGGAGCGAAGACTCGCTCGCTCCGGGTCGCCAGCTGATCGGCTCACCGAGGCCACGTCGGCGGCTGAAGCCCTGGGGACGACCGCCCTGCAGGGCGTTGGCCATGGCGGCCTGAGGCTCGCGAACCTGGGTGAAGCTGGCTCCGTTGCCGCTCAGCCGCGCAGACCAACCCCCCACGGGAAGGGACGAAGGCTTGCCGGGGGTCTGGGCGGGAGCGGGCGACCAGGCAGGAGCCCCGTAGCCAAGGCGCCGGCGTGCAGCACTCCAACGCCGGGTGGGTTCCGGCGGTTGCTTGATGCTCTGAGGCCCCTCCACCGAGGGACGGGCAGCAGGCAGCTCGCCATCGGCGATTTTGGGGCTCCAGCCGCCTACCACGCGCTGCAGACGACGGTCTGAAAGGTTGCGTCGGGTGAGGTCGCCGCTGCCGCGGAAGGCCTCGTTGCGGGCGGTTTCGGGGCGGCGCGCAGGGGTGAGCTCCACCACCGCAGCCGCGTTGTAGGGCACCTTGAGCGTCGGTACGCGGCGGGCGTTGAGGTCGGCCGGGGTGACGAAACGCTCGTAGGGAACTGTGTCCTCGCCGAAAGCCTGGTTGTATTCAACGCTTTCAAAGATCGCGTCGATGACCCCGTAGAAACCCTTGCGAGCGGCGGTGTCGAAGTAGCTGTTGATCTCCCAGCGGCCGAAGGTGGGCCGACCGAGCAGGCGCCGGTGGATCACCTCAATCGCTTTGGTGATGTAGAGACCCGACCAGTAGCGGCGGCGGAAGGGATTGGAACGCGCCACCAGGCGGATGAACTCCCTCAGGGAGATGTCGCCGTTTTCCAGCTTGATCTCCTCGACCTTGAGCCGCTCGCCCTGATAGCCGGCGGTGCCGAGCACCTGGACGTAGACGGCACGAATCACGGCCTGGGTGCTGGATTCGGTGCCACGAATGCTGGGCTCGCCACCTCGCCGGGGAACCGACGAGCCACCGGTGGAGATCTGCTGCAGACGAACCACCTTCGGCCCCACCCGCCGCGGGGTGGACGCCCGGAATTGAGGGCTGTCCATCTGACCCGGCTGTTTCATGCCGTTGCCCACCAGGAGGCGACGGGTGTCGTAGCCGAAGGGCGCTGGCCGGGTGGCCACCGAGGCCGTGGACGAGGGGAAGATGGCCCCGTAGGTGAGGCCGAGCGGGTCGTTGCCGCCGCCATAGACGTGCTGATCGGGTAGCGGTTGCCGGTAAGCGGCATAGAGGGTGATGTATTGAGGCGCTCCCTCGAAGGGGGCGCTGAAACGGAAGAGCTTGCGGTTGGATCCCCAGCCGGCACTCTCCTGCGCTTCCTCACCGAGATCGCGCAGGTAAGGAACCGTTTCCTCCCCAAACACCTGGGCGTACTCCATGGAATTGATCAGGGAGTCGACCAGGCCGGCCAGACCCTGGGCGCTGACAATCGCGAAGTAACGCCGGAACTCCTCAATTGAACTGACCCCTCGCCCGAGGAAGTGACGGAAGGCGAGCTCCACCACCCGGCTGTTGGAGAACCTGCCGTAGAACTGGCGGCGGTACTCCTTGCTGCGGCCGAGGGCGCGGATGAAATCGCGCATCACCAGCTGGCCCTGGCGCAGCTGGGTGGTTTCCACCGGGCAGACCACCTGGGAGTAGCCCTTGACGATGTCGCGCTCGAACACCTGGCGATAGGCGGCCCGGATCACCTCAGCCTTCTCCCGGCCGGAGAGGCCTGGCTTCATCACGAAGCGCTGGCGAGATTCGGCCGCGAGGGCATAGGTAGCCGGCAGCTGCAGGCCCTGATTGTCCGGGCTGCCGAGCCGCTGGCGCGGTGATGGGGTGGGAAGGTCCAGCTCCTTGAGCAGGACGTTGAAGCAGTCGATCACCAGCTGGCGGGCGTCCGATTCCTGCCGGAAAAGATTGGCCGCTGCCGCACGCATTTCCTGCAGCGCCACGTTGGTGGCGGCCAGGGAACAGGCTTTCTCGAGAACATCGCGGAGGCCGCGGGTGTTCACCGCCAGGATGCTGGGATCCCCCGCCACCACGGCGTATCCCACATAGCGAAGGAACCAGCCCATGTCCCGGAGGGACTTGCGCATCCGCTCCGTGCCGTAGCGCGCCACGCTGATCGGCGTGAAGCCCGTGGGCAGCACCACCCGCACGTCGGCGTCAGCCTGAAGGCCTTCGAGCACCCGCCCGAGCAAGCCACCGCCGCCGGTGCCCTGGGCGAAGGTGCGCACCGAGCGGCTGAAGGCTGCCTGGTCGGCGGCCAGTACGGCCTCTTCAGGCACGGTCACCGCGAAGGGCGTCAGCGGCTCGTCGAGATAGGAGAGCGGCGTGCCGCCGGCAAAGATGCGGTTGGCCGCCTTGGCGACAATGGCATCAGCATTGGCCGAGAGTCTGCGGGCCGCTTCCATGCGGATGGCGCCGCTCTGAAAGAAGGTGAGGAGCGTGTCGAGCTCCCCCTTTTCGGGAAAGCGATCCTGCTGCTCCGCCTGACGGACGCTGGAGAGCGGCAGGGTGTCGTAGCGCTGGGGTGAA
>CALFOF010000132.1 GCA_937919075.1 uncultured Cyanobium sp.
GGCGAGGGCGGGCTTGAAGCTCCTCATGAAGTAGAGGAAAGCTCCGCCGACGGCCAACACGATGCCGACGATGCTCGCCCAGTTCAGGCTGGCATTAACCACGTGTGGAAGACCTCAGGCAGAACGGACGGGCAGCATTCTCCCGTAGGAGAACCAGTTCAATCAGTTTAGGGACATCGCCAGAGGTCGGCCGCTTCGGCCAGGCGGATCAAAGCTTGCGGTCGACCTGATCGGTCTGGCTGATCAGCACCAGGGCGATGCTGATGGGGACCACCACGATCACCGCTCCCCACACGAGGCTGCTGAGGAAGTTCGCGAGGGAAGGGGTCATGGTGTTGCTGGTGAAGGCTCGGATCCTAGTCAAGGGGCTTCGCTTCCTACGATCGGTGGCGATGCTGCTTAGAGCTTTGTGACGGCTGCCACCCTGCTGCGTTCGCTGCCGGCACTGAACCTGCTGCTGGCTCTGGTGCTGGGCGCCTGGACCCTGCTGTTCCTGTTTCGCATCGTGCTCACCTGGTATCCCCAGATCGATCTGCAGCGGGGGGCCATGCGGTTGATCGGCTGGCCCACGGAGTCGTTGCTGGCCACCACCCGCCGCGTGGTGCCGCCGATCGGCGGTGTCGACGTCACGCCGGTGATCTGGGTGGGCTTGATCAGCCTGGTGCGCGAATTGCTGCTGGGCCAGCAGGGCCTGCTCACGCTCGTGGCGCGACATGGCACTGGCCTTGGCGCTGGCTGAACCGTCCCGGCAGCATCGGCCGGCCTCAGACCGGCAATCGCCTTCCGCTCTGGTTTCAGCCCGGCAGCATCTCTTGTTCCACAAATTTGGTGTGGATGTCGCCGCGCTGAAACTCGGGCCGGTCCAGCAGGCTGAGATGAAAGTCGATCGTGGTGGAGATGCCGGTGATGGCGCATTCCATCAACGCGCGTCGCATGCGGCGGATCGCCCCTTCGCGGTCGGGCGCCCACACGATCAGCTTGCCGATCAGGGAGTCGTAGAAGACCGGAATCTCGTAGCCGGTGTACACGTGGCTGTCAACCCGCACCCCGGGCCCGCCTGGAGGGAGCCAGCCGGTGATCCGCCCCGGCGCCGGCCGGAAGTTCTTCTGCGGATCTTCGGCGTTGATGCGGCATTCGATCGCGTGGCCGCGCAGCTGCACGTCGGATTGCCGCAGGCGCAGGGGCTCACCGCCGGCGATGTGCAACTGCTCGGCAATCAGGTCGATGCCGGTCACCATTTCGGTGACCGGATGCTCCACCTGGATGCGGGTGTTCATCTCCATGAAGTAGAAGGCGCCGCTCTTGTCGAGCAGGAACTCCACGGTGCCGGCGCCCTCGTAGGTGATGCTGCGGGCGGCCCTCACGGCCGCTTCCCCCATGCGCTGGCGCAGGCCGGCATCGAGCGCTGGGCTGGGCGCTTCCTCCAGCAACTTTTGGTGGCGGCGCTGGATCGAGCAGTCGCGCTCGCCCAGATGCACCACGTTGCCGTGGCGATCAGCCAGCACCTGCACTTCCACGTGCCTGGGCCGGTCGATGAACTTTTCCATGTATAGGCCGGGGTTGCCGAAAGCAGCCTCCGCTTCGCCCTGGGCTGCCTTGAACAGGCCCTCCAGCTGGTCGGCGTCGGGCACCAGCCGCATACCGCGGCCGCCGCCCCCGGCGGTCGCCTTGATCATCACCGGATAGCCCATGGCCGTGGCAGCTTCTGCCGCCGCCTCGGCATCGGCCAGCAGGCCCTCACTGCCCGGCACGGTGGGCACACCCACCCGTTGCATCGTGGTCTTGGCGGTGGATTTGTCACCCATCGCCCGGATCGCCTCCGCCGAAGGACCCACGAAGGTGAGGCCGTGGGCGGCACAGATCTCAGCGAAACGGTCGTTTTCGGCCAGGAAGCCGTAGCCGGGATGGATGGCATCAGCGCCGCGGGAGATGGCCGCCGCGATGATGTTGGGGATGTTGAGGTAGCTCTTGCGGCTGGGCGCTTCGCCGACGCACACCGCTTCATCGGCGAGCTGCACGTGCAGGGCGTTGCGATCCACCGTGCTGTAGACGGCCACCGTGGCGATGCCGAGTTCACGGCAGGAACGCAGGATTCGCAGCGCGATTTCGCCCCGGTTGGCGATCAGCAGCTTGCCGATGGGCATCCCATACGCATCCAGGCGCAGCGGACTGTATCAGCGCTCACCCTGGTCCCCTGCGGCCCGGTGCCGTACCGCCTGCCGGACCGGGTGGAGCCGCGCGCAGCGAAAGGGTGGGCCGGGCAATCGGTATATTGGCGAGCCGAAGGGGGTTCGCCCCTGACGGCCACGCGGATGTGGTGGAATTGGTAGACACGCACGTTTGAGGGGCGTGTGGCTTCGGCCTTGCGAGTTCAAGTCTCGCCATCCGCATTTCTCTTCACCAACTTGACCGGCCCGCCGTCCGCCACAGCGATTGTGCTGGTCTGCAACGGCCCCGGTGAACTCACCACCTGGGTTCGCCCGTTGGCCGAACGCCTGCATGCGTCGCTGGCCTTGCGGCCACGCCAGCCGCAGGCGGCCACGGAGTTGCGCCTGGTGCTGGTGCCCTGCCCCAACGCCACCGGTCATGAGCGCCAGGCCGCTGAGCGGCTGGGCCTGTTCAGCTCAATCGTGCCGGCCCAGCGTTTCTGGAAGCTGCTGCTGCGTCCTCGCCGCTACGGCCCCTGGCCGGCCCGGGGTGTGGTGGTGTTCCTGGGCGGCGATCAGTTCTGGACGGTGCTGCTCAAGGCCCGTCTCGGCTACCGCCACCTCACCTACGCGGAGTGGGTGGCCCGCTGGCCCCGCTGGAACGATCGCATCGCCGCCATGGGCCCGGAGGCTGCCCGTCGTCTGCCCTCCCGCTGGAGCTCCCGTTGCACCGTGGTGGGCGATCTGATGGCCGATCTCTCCGAGACGGCCCGGGCTGAGGGGCCCTTGCCGGCCGGTCAGTGGGTGGCCCTGCTGCCCGGCTCGAAGCGCGCCAAGTTGCTGGTGGGGGTGCCTTTCCTGCTCGACACCGCTGACCGGCTCGCCGCTCTGCGGCCCGGCTGCCGCTTTCTGTTGCCCGTGGCACCCACCACTACGGTGGCCGAACTGCTCGCGCTGGCCGGGCCCGCCAATCCGCTGCACCGGCACTTCGGGAGTAGCGAGCCCCGCTTGCTGGAGCCCTCAGCGGAGGCGCCATCCCGCTGGCTGGAAACCGCTGCTGGCACGCGCATCCTGCTGGTGGAGCAGCACCCTGCCCACGGGGCGTTGAGCCAGTGCGCGCTGGCGCTCACAACCGTGGGCGCCAACACCGCCGAGCTGGGCGCGCTCGGGGTGCCGATGATCGTGCTGGTGCCCACCCAGCACCTCCAGGTGATGCAGGCCTGGGACGGCTGGCTGGGGCTGGTGGCGCGGTTGCCGCTGCTGCGCTGGTTGCTGGGGGTGGCGCTCACTGCCTGGCGGATGCGCCAGCGCGGCTTCCTGGCCTGGCCCAACATCTCCGCCGGGCGGGCTGTGGTGCCTGAGCGGGTGGGGCCGATCCTGCCCCAGGAAATCGCCGCTGAAGCCGCCGACTGGTTGTCCCATCCGGAGCGGTTGGCTGGGCAGCGGGAGGATCTGCGCGCGTTGCGGGGCCAGCCCGGGGCCGTCGCCGCCCTCGCCACGATGGTGACCGATCTGCTCCCCACTGCGTAAGTTGAGGGTTGCCTCCTTCGCCGCTCGTCGCCTACGGCCATGGCCCCTTCCGATTCAGCTGCCCCGTCCTCCTCTTCTCCCTCCCCTGCGGAAGCGGACCAGGTCTGGCAGCAGAAGCTCACCCCCGAGCAATACCAGGTGGCGCGTCTCGGTGGCACGGAGCGGGCCTTCACCGGCGCCTACTGGAACAACAAGCAGGCCGGTCATTACAACTGCGTGTGCTGCGGCACCCGGCTGTTCAGCTCCGACGCCAAGTTCGACTCCGGCTCCGGTTGGCCCAGCTTCTGGAGTGGCCTTGACGCCAAGGCGATCACCACGGTCGAAGACCGCAGCCACGGCATGGTGCGCACGGAGATCCGCTGCGCCACCTGCGAAGCGCACCTTGGCCACCTGTTCACCGACGGTCCAGCTCCCACGGGCCTGCGGTATTGCGTGAACTCGGCCTCGCTCAACTTCGAATCGAAGGAATAGGCAACGCGCAGGGAGGGGAAGCGGCGATCCATTCAGTGCGCAGGGGTGACGCACGGCCGGAATCGCCCATGGCGGTGATTCATCCCATTCGCCCTGAGCCCGATCCGCGATCACAAAAGACTGCGATCACAACAGGCCTCGATCACAACGGGCTGCGATCAACCCTGACCCAACTCACCAGGGATCTTCGTAATCGGTGCGGCGGCGCGGGGCAGGTTCATCGGCCCTGTCCCCTTCTAAGTAAGGCTCCACATCCACATCGACAGGATCCTGATCCATCAGCGGGCGGCGACGGCTGTCCGGCCGTGCCTGCAGGGGAGGACGCTCGCGTAAGGGCAACTCGCGCTGGGTCAGTTCGCGCAAGGGCGGCTCGGGCTGGGGGGCGAGGGGCTCAAAGGCTTCGCGGCCGGGTCCGTCATTGCCATAGCCACGATCCGCCGGTCGACCGAGGCCACGCTCAGCGTCGTTGCCATAGCCACGGTCTTCACCCCGGCTGAATCCACGGTCCTCGTCGCTGGTGAAGCTCCGGCCCTCGTCGCGGCCGTAGCGGCGCGGCTCACGGCCGTAGGTCTCTTCTTCCTCGTCGTCGAGGTAGCGGCGCTGGCGCAGTGGCTCCTGGCGCTGCCGCTCCAGCTCCACATACTCCAGCTCCTGATCGACGCTGGGCTCAACCGCCCGGCTGGTGGCGGGCTGGATGCGGCGCTGCTCCTGGACGCTGGGCTGCCCGGAGGCCAGTTGGTTCTCCACCGGCACCATTGTCTGACGGAAGCGATCCCGCTCCTCCTGCTCCCAGCTGGGGCCGCCGATGCCCAGTTTTTCGAGCAGGCCCGTGCCGAGCTGCTTGAGTTTTTCCTCCGCCCCTTCGTAGACAATGATGCGGTCGGGGCCGCTGCTCACGACCTCCTCCACCGCCAGTTCCCAGGTGCTCAGCACCCCTTCGCCCAGCAGGGGCACACCGAGCGCCCCCAGCACCAAGGTGGTGAGCTCACCGGTTTCGATGTCAAAGCTGAAGCCGAGCACCCGGCCGAGCTGTTCGCCCGACTCGCTGATCACCTGGCAGTTGATCACCTTGCTGTAGCGCTCGGGATTGAACCCCTGCGCCAGCGAATCGGCGGAATCCACCAGGATCACATCGCCTACCTGGCGGATGCGGTCGAGGG
>CALFOF010000133.1 GCA_937919075.1 uncultured Cyanobium sp.
CAGCCGTAGCAGCACGGTGATCAGGCCGCCATAGATGTGCTGCGGCTCCGCCTGCGGGCTACCTGCCGCATCGAAGCCCTTCACCAGGATCCACAGGGCCTCCAGCACCTGCTCCGCTAAGCGGGTGCTGACTTCGTTCTGCTCCTTGCGGCTCGCCGCCATCAGCGGCTTCAGGCGGGTGGCGCTGGAGCCGCCTTCGAACAGCCGATCCGGGCCCAGCAGCATCTGCAGGGCCGCGAGCATCGGCCGCCCGTCCACCGTGGTCATCGGCTCCAGCGGGAACCTGAGGTGGCCGCTCGATTCCCCTCGCGGCGCATACACCAGCCGCAGGGCTACACCGTTCCAGAGCACCCCGATCGGGTGCTCGCTTTCCTTCAGCAGCCGCTCGAAGCGCTGCTGTGGGGAGGCCTCCCACGTGCGGCGGCCATCGACGCCCTTGGGGATGGCGTCGAAGTCGGTGCCGATCGGCACTTCCTGCACCAAGAGCTGGGGAACTCCGTCGGGAGCATTCACCACCCAGGTGGGGGCCAGGGTCTCGTCGTAGTCATCGAGTTGCACCGCGATCGACGGCTCCAGGGCCGAGGCAGCCTGCAGATCGCCCTCCTGCCAGCCGAGCACCTCCGCCACGAAGGCCGCGAAGCTGGGGGCCACGCTGGCCCAGGCACCGTCCTCGCTCAGCTGATGGTCTTCCAGCAGGTCGCCCAGGCGCCGCTGCCAATCGGCCAGCACCGCTGTGGCGCTCTCGGGGAAGATCCCCAGGCGGTTGAGCACCACGGGCTCCACCACCAGGCCCACGGGGTTGGCCATGCCCTTCCACTCTTCGTGGGTGTGGATCCCAGGGGGACGGGGGGGCATCAGGGTGTGGCCTCCAGGGGCCAGAGGTAAATCGCCCCCGCTGGTTCAATCCGCGGTGCCGTGCTCACCTCGAACGTGCGGCGGATCGCGACTGGCTCAACCTCCAGTTCCCGATCGATGCGGGCCAGCCGTTTCTCCCAGTGGTTGCGGTTGTCACGCAGCTGGCGCAGTTGGGCCTGCTCATCGGCGGCAAAGCTGAAGGCCAACTGATCGGCCTCGTTGTCGTATTTGGAACGGGTCTTGAGGATCCGCTCGCGCTGCTCCTGCAGCACCTTCACAAAGGCGGCCGCCTCCACCTCGGCCCGTTGCTCAAGGAGCTGCTGGGCTTTCGTTGCCCGCTGATCGGCCAGGGCTTCCAACCGCTCCTTCAGCTGCGCCACATCGGCCGGCAACCCCAGGCGCAGCTGTTGCTGCGCCGCAGAGCTCGCCGATGGCAACCGTTGCTGCAGGCTCGCCTTCAGGTCCGCCAGGGCCATGTCGGTTTTGGTGGCATTGAGCACCCGCAGCCGCCGGGCTGGATCAGCAGGGTCCCATTCGGCCACCAGCTCGATCACCTCGTCGTGGAGCCGTGCGGCGCCGTGGCCGTACAGCGACAGCCGGGCCAACAGGATCAGCTTGGCGGTGTCGTCGGCCGTGCTGATCACCGCCGCACGGCTCAACTCATCGGTCTGGAAGCCGCGTACCAGGAAGCGGTTGAGCAGCCGTTGCACCAGCGGATGCTCCAGGTGCAGGTGCACCCGATCGGCATTCACTTCCTGTGGATCCTTGAACACCACCGGTTGTGGTGTGGTGTCGCGCCGCCAGTCCCACAGCTTCTGGCCGGGTTGACGCGGCGGGCGGAGAGCATC
Organism: uncultured Cyanobium sp.; assembly: GCA_937919075.1. Classification (GTDB taxonomy): domain Bacteria; phylum Cyanobacteriota; class Cyanobacteriia; order PCC-6307; family Cyanobiaceae; genus MW101C3. The sequence continues at coordinate 1,704 of CALFOF010000133.1, forward strand.
AAGCACATCGCCCCAGCTGTGTTCACCGCCAGGAAGCTGCTTCGCGCTTGGGAAGATCCACTCGGCCCGCTCCGGATCCACTGCCGCTCCAGCCGGATCTTTCGGCATCAGTTGCGGGATCGCATCCCCCTCCCGGGTGCTCACCCGCAGGCTGGTGTTGAGCGCATCGCGGAACAGCTCGCTGCTGAAGTGCAGCCAGTCTTCCGATTTCTGCAGGGCCTTCTCCAGCCGGCTGATCTGGGTTTTGAGCTCCTCGGTGCGCTCACGGCTGTCCTCCAGCTCCACGCTCATCAGCGCCTGGGTGCGCTTGAAGCCTTCGTCCTTGTCAACGGCATCGATTGTTTCGATCATCGCGGCGATAGCCGTGGGGTTGATGCCTTTGGCCAGTAACTCGTTGAGCTTGCCCACCACCACCGGCGGCAGTGATCCCAACGCAGATCTGATCTCCTCGGTTTTCTTCACGAGCACATCGAGCACCCGGTCTTCCGGCCGTTGGGGCAGCACGAAATAGTGGCAGTACACCTCGGGCGAACGCTGCAGGGTGCGATCGATGCGGCCGTTGCGCTGCTCCATCCGCCCCGGGTTCCAGGGCACATCGAAATGGAACAGGTAGCGGCAGTGGTTCTGCAGATTCACCCCCTCCCGTGCCGCGTCGGTGGCGATCAGGATCCGCAGGGGATCGAGCTCCGGTGGGCTGTTGAAGCTGCGCTTGAGCGCTTCGCGCTTCTCATCGCCAATACCGCCATGGAAGGTGGCGATCCGCTTCTCCTCGTGGTCGCTGCCGGCGATCAAGCCGCGGAGTTGTTCCTCCAGCCAGCGTTTGGTGTCGGCGTACTCGGTGAAGATCAACAGCCGCTCCCCGTTCCACTGGGCGCCCGGCTGGCCCAGATCCGGGCAGAGGTGGCGGCGGATCCAGTGGCGCAGGAAGTCGATGCGGGCATCGGCCTGGTGGGAGGCCTTGTGGCTGATCTCTGCCATCTTCTTGAGCAGGTCCCATTCCGACGGCCCTACCGCCAGCGCCGCAGTGGCGACGGCCAGGCGGTGCTCCTGGTCGGCCTCTGCCAGCACGCTTTCTTCTTCAGCGTCCGCTCGGTCGTCATCGCCGTCGATGGCCTGTTGCAACAGCCCCAACTGGTCGGGGCGGCTGGCCGTGCGCAGCACCTGGCCCTGCTCGCGGCGCTTGAGGGTGTCGCTGTGCACGCCGAGGGTGCGGCGGAACGCCTCCACTGAGCTGAGCAGCCGCTTTTGCAGGTTGGTCACCACCAGCAACTCGGCGGCCCGTTGCTTGTTGCCGGCCCCTTTGAGAAGCTCCTCCCGGCTGGCTCGGTACTGCTTGAGCAACTCGGCCAGCTTCAGCTCCGGTGTTTCGCTGGCCAGTCCATCGAGCACCACCGGCACCACGTTGCGCTTGGGCAGATCCACACCGATCTGGCGCAGATCTTCCTTGAGGCGCCGCACCAGCACCGGCTCAAGATCCGCCTTGCGCACGCTCACGCCGCGGCAGAAGCGGGTGGGATCGAGGATCTCCAGCAGGGCCGAGAAGCTGTTGCTGTGCCCGTTATGGGGCGTGGCCGAGAGGAAGAGTTTGTGCTCGAACCGCCAGGCCAGATCCCGCACAGCGCGGGTGAGCTTGGAATCGATCGCATACTTCGAGGCGCTGGCCGGCGCCGCGTTGTGGGCCTCATCAAGGATCAGCAGCGAGCGCTCGCCCTCACCCAGCCAGTCACGCAGGGGGCCGGCGTAGTCCTCGTTGCGCACCAGCGCCTGGCTGAGGATGAAGCGGGTGTGGGTGGCCCAGGGGTTGATGCCCCAACCCCGCTCCCGCCGCATGCGGCTCACATAGGCCCGGTCCATCACCGCAAAGCCCATCCCGAAGCGGCTCTGCATCTCCCCCTGCCACTGCAACACCACCGACGGTGGCGCCACCACCACCACCCTCTGCACCTTCTGGCGCAGCAGCAGCTCGCGCATGATCAGCCCGGCCTCGATCGTCTTGCCCAGGCCCACGTCATCGGCGATGAACAGGCTCACTCGCGGCATCCGCAAGGCCTTGCGGAGCGGTTCGAGCTGGTAGGGCTTCACATCGATGCCAGCCCGCAGCGGCGCCTGGAACAGGCCCGGATCGGTACTGGTGACGCAGTTCCACTGCAGGGTGTGGAGGTAGCTGGAGAACACCCGCGCGTCATCGAAGCCCCGCTGGCCCACGGTGTCCCAGGTGCTCTCCCCCAGCACGCGGGCATCCACCTCCCGCTCCCAGAGCACCTCCAGCACCCGCCCGTTCACGCCGTCATCCAGGCAGGCCATGCGCACAACCGTGTCACCGCCTTCTTCCTCCGGCGGTCGCACCTCCTCCACGAGGTGATTGTGGGTGCGGCAATAGACCACCGAGCCGCGCGTGGGTAGTGGAGCTGCGGCGCTGCCGAAAAGCGTGGTCATGCGCCCATCCTGTGGTGGACCCAGGCTCCTGAGAAGGCTTCTGGACTACGGATCAGAGGAATGAGTCACCAGAGTGGCCATTCAACGATGCTCAACCAGGACCACTGGTCCTTGCCCCATGCCCTTCCGCTACCGCCGCTCGGCCCGCCTGGGGCCCCTGCGGTTCAACTTTGGCAAGAGCGGCCTCAGCTCGATATCCCTCGGTGGCCGTGGGGCGTCGTTCAACATCCCGGTCGCCCGCTCCGGTGCACCCCGCACCACCGTGGGGCTGCCCAACAGCCGCCGCCTGCGGCCAGGCCAGCTCGACGCCTTCAAACAGGGGTGTCTGGGCGTGTTGCAGGAGCAGCTGATCGCGCCCCGCTCCGAAGCTCAGTGGCTCTGGGAGCTGAACCTGATCACCCGGCTGCTGGCCGATCCCTCGATCGGTAGCCGCACCCAGGGGCTGCTGGCCGTGATCGAAACGCCGGAAGCGATGGAGGCCTACGTCATGCGCGCTCAGAGCCAGGACGATGTGAAACGACGGGCCCATCGCTGCGTGGAGGCGGTCCAGGAAGCGGCGCGGCTGGCGAACGTTCGGGGCTGGATCAAGGCGTAGGCATCCGGGGGCTCAGGCGCCGAACAGCTCCCGCAGAAACCGATCGCCCAACCCCACCGCCGTGGCCCAGTTCTCCGCCTCACTCAGCCCGGAACTCCGGGTGGGCTTGAAGCTGTGGTCGCCGCTGGCGATCCAGCGCAGCTGCACCTTTGGCGAGAGGGCGTAGGTGTCCACCTCCTCCCGCTTCCCGAAGGTGTCGCGCTCCCCCTGCAGGATCAGGGTGGGCGTGCGCAAGGCGGCCAGGTGCTCGGTGCGCAGCTGCAGCGGCTTGCCCGGCGGATGGAAGGGGTAGCCCAGGCAGAGGCAACCCCGCACCCCAGCGCTGGCGGCCAGCTCATCGATCAGCAGGCTGGCCACCCGGCCGCCCATCGACTTGCCGCCGATCAGGAGCGGGCACTCAGGCCTGGCGGCCTTCTCCAGCCGCACCTGCTGGCGGAAGGCCTCCTGCAGCACCGGCATCCGGTCGGGACCCTGGCGGCGGCCCGTCTCGCGCATCCGCGCCATGTAGGCAAATTCAAAGCGCACCACCCGCCAGCCCTGCTGAGCCAGCCCGCTGGCGGGCGCGGCATCGGGGCCGTCGATCAGGCGCGGCGCGGAGCTGGGAGCCTCAGCCGTCATGGGCGGATCTGCTCCGGTGCGTCTCCGGGCGCTCCACGTAGCCCGTCGCCCACACCGCCGGGGCAATCCCGTGGGGCACCAGGCACCTGTAGGCCTCGCTGGCGAGAATCTCCTGCACCGACTCCCCCAACAGCGCGTTGGAGCGGCTGCCCGGCAACCGGTGGCTGAGGGTCTGGTGGATCCGCAGCAGATACCAGGCAGTGCCGTCGAGCCCTGCGTTGAAGCGCTCCCAGCTGCGGGGGTTGCGCCGGGCATCGAGCACCATGTCGCGGGCGTTGTGGGCCTTGTCCGCTGCCGTCACCCGCAGGGAGCCTTCGCCCTTGTGCTCCAGAGCAGCCACATAGCGGGTCTTGCGCAGCAACCAGGGTTCTTTGGCCA
>CALFOF010000134.1 GCA_937919075.1 uncultured Cyanobium sp.
TTTATCGCTTGAACTAGGCAGATTTTTTCTTCCTGGAATGAGTTTAAGTCTTTAATGCGCTCAGCCTGACGTTGACTGTGATGTTGCCTGCTTGGCGATCGCCTGTCCCGCCAGCCAGCCGGAGGTCCAGCAGTGCTGGAAGTTGAAGCCGCCGGTGACCCCATCGATATCCAGCAGCTCCCCGGCCAGGAACAGGCCCGGCTGCTTCCTGCTCTCCATCGTGGCCAGGTTCACCTCGCCCAGGGCCACACCGCCGGCGGTGACGAACTCTTCGCCAAACGGGCCCCGGCCGCGGACCGCATACCGGCTGGCCCGCAACCCCTCCAGCAAGCGTCGTTGGTCGGCCTTGCCGAAATCGGCCCAGCGTTTCTGTCCGTCCACCCCGTGCCGCTCGAGCAGGTGCAGCCACAGGCGCCGGCTCAGCTCCGGCCAGGGCCGGCAGGCCGCCAACTGGCGGCGGGGCTGCTCCTGGCGGCAGGCGGCCAGCAGCGCCTCCACATCAGCGGCGGAGCGGCCCCCGCACCAGTTCACCTTCAAGCTGGCCTGATAGCGGTGGTCTTTGAGGGCACGGGCCGCGAAGGCGGTGAGGCGCAGGGTGGCGGGGCCGCTGAGCCCCCAGTGGGTGAGCAGCACGATGCCGCTCTGGCGGAAGCGCTCCCCTGCCGGTAGTTCCAGGTCCAGGTCCACCGGCTCCATCACCACGCCACTGAGCGCTGTCAGGGGATTGGCCTCCAGAGCGAGGGTGAACAGCGAGGGCACCGGTGGCACCAGCTGATGGCCAAGCCCAGCGGCCAGCTGCCGCCCGCTGGGGTGGCCGCCGGTGGCCAGCAGCAAACGCTGGCACTGGAGCGGTTGCTCCCGATGGCGCAACTGCAGCGTGAAGCCGCCCGCCGCTGAGGCCGTTGCCCCCCGCAGTGCGGCGCCGCGCCAGACGGTGACACCGGCCGCCGCCGCCGCGGCCTCCAGGGTTTTGACCACGGAACTGGAGCGGTTGCTGCGCGGAAACAGCCGGCCGTCGGGCTCCTCCACCAGTTCGAGGCCATGGCCGGCGAACCAGCGCAGTGTGTCGCCGGTGGCGAAGCGGCTGAAGGGCCCCAGCAATGCCCGCGCCCCGCGGGGGTAGTGACCCACCAGGGCGCGCGGATCCCAGCAGGCATGGGTGACATTGCAACGACCGCCGCCGCTGATCAGCACCTTGCCGAGGGGTTGGTCGGTGGCCTCCAGCAGCAGCACCCCGGCCAGGCCCGCCTCCGCCGCCGTGATCGCCGCCATGTAGCCGGCCGGGCCACCACCGGCCACCACCAGGGGGCACTCAGAAGGCAGCATGGGGAGATGGCAGAGGATCAGTTGCAGGTGGGGCCGCAGCAGCCCGCGCATCGGTTCAGTGTGGCGCCCATGATGGACTGCACCGACCGGCACTTCAGGGTGCTGATGCGGCAGATCACACGCCGCAGCCTGCTTTACACCGAAATGGTGGTGGCCCAGGCGCTCCACCACGGCCGGCGGGAGCGGTTGCTGGATTACGACCCCAGCGAAAAGCCCCTGGCTCTGCAGGTGGGCGGGGATGACCCTGGGCTGCTGGCAGAGGCCGCCGGCCTGGCTGCCGCCTGGGGCTACGACGAGATCAACCTGAACGTGGGCTGCCCCAGCGAGAAGGTGCAGAAGGGCCGCTTCGGGGCGTGCCTGATGGCAGATCCGGAGCAGGTGGCCCGCTGCGTGGAAGCGATGGCTGCAGCCAGCCCCTTGCCCGTCACGGTGAAGCACCGGATCGGCATCGATGAGCGCGACAGTTACGCGGAACTGCTGGCGTTCGTGGAGCGGGTGGCCGGCGCCGGCGCCGCCCGTTTTTCCGTGCATGCCCGCAAAGCCTGGCTGACGGGGCTCGACCCCAAACAGAACCGCACGGTGCCGCCCCTGCGCTACGACCGGGTGCACCGGCTCAAGCAGGAACGGCCTGACCTGACGATCGAGCTCAATGGAGGGTTGCAGGATCTGGAGACCTGCCGGCCCCACCTCCAGCACCTCGATGGCGTGATGGTTGGGCGGGCGGCCTACGAGCATCCCCTGCGCTGGAACCGCGTCGACGCTGACCTGTTCGCCAGCAGCGCCACATCGATCGCCACACCCTCAAGCGTGGTGTGCGGACTGGTTCCCTACGCGGAGCAGTGGTGCGCCAGCGGCGGCCGGCTGTGGCCGATCGCGCGGCACCTGGTGCACCTGGTGGAGGGCGTTCCGGGAGCGCGGCACTGGCGGCGGCGACTGGGGGAAGCTGCCGGCCAGGCCACTGCCGGAGCCGAGGTGCTGAAGCAGGCCTGCCGTGAACTGGAGGAGCAGGGGCTCTGAGCGCTCGGGTTTCGGGCGGACCGGTTCAGGCCTTGCCGTTCCAGGTGCTACAGGGTCGCGCACTGGGGTTCAAGGCAGGACGTGTGGCATCACTGGAAGCGACTGCGATCTTCCCAACCTTGGGTACCACGCTCTGAGCTGCCGCGATCGGAGCTGCCGCGATCGGTGGAACCCCGATCGGAGCCGCCCCGATCGCCATAGCCACCGCCACCACCACCGCCACCGGCGTAGCCGCCACTGCGGCGCGGCCCACCGCTGCCCCGGGGCTCGGCCTTGTTGATGCGCAACGGGCGGCCCATGAGCTCCACGGTCTGCAGGCCGTCGATGGCCTTACTTTCCGTGGCCTCATCGGCCATCTCCACAAAGGCAAAGCCGCGTTTACGTCCTGTGTCCCGCTCAAGGGGGAGGGAACAACTCACGACTTCGCCGAAAGGCGCAAACAATTCAGCCACGTCTTCCTGCTCAGCGCGGAAGGGGAGGTTGCCGACGAAAATGCTCACTGACCGAAGAAACCGATTGGACCGAAAAGAGGAGCCTTGATGGCGTCAACCTCGACGGCCTCGGAAAGAACCCATCAAAGCTGACATTCCAACCCTAGGAGCGTGTCGCACATAGC
>CALFOF010000135.1 GCA_937919075.1 uncultured Cyanobium sp.
GTGCGGTAAGAGCGCACCAGCAGCATCGAGAGGTGCTGGCTCGGTAAACCCCGGCCGGGAGCAAGGCCGAGGGACAAAGGTTGGCCATGACACCCGTCCCGCTTCATGTGTGCCGCTCGAGGCCGTTGGTAACAACGGTCCCAGATAGATGATCGCCCCGGTCCGCTTCGGCGGAACGGAACAGAACCCGGCTTACGTCCTGCTTTCACCCCTTCACGATGACGCCCCAAGGCCCAACGCTGAGCCCCCGCCGCCAGCGCCAGCTGCTGGCCTTCCTGGCCAGCCTGGGGCTGGAGGAGCCCACGGGCCCGTCGGGTCTGGCCCCGATCGATGAGGCCCTCACCCACACCTCCGCCGGTCTGGCACACAACCATGAGCGTCTGGAGTTTCTCGGGGATGCGGTGCTGCGGCTGGCCGCCTCCGAGCACCTGCAACGCCTTCACCCGCAGCTGAGCGTGGGCGCGCGCGCTGAGCTGCGGGCCCAGATCGTCAGCGACCGCTGGCTGGCGGAACTGGGCGAACGCTGCGGCATCGATGCGGTGGTGCGGCTTGGCGCCATGGCGGCCGGGGATGCCGCCGCGCGGCCCACGATCCGGGCCGAAGCCTGTGAGGCCCTGATCGGCGCGCTCTATGAAGCCTGGGGCACGCTGGAGCCGGTGCACGGCTGGCTCTCCCCCCACTGGTCGGAGAGCATCGCGGCGCTGCTGGCCGATCCGCACCGCCACAACTGGAAGCAGGCCCTGCAGGAATGGACCCAGGCGCGGGGGCTGGGGCTGCCCGTCTACCGCGGTGAGGAATGCAGCCAGCTGCATGGCGATCCCCGCCGCTTCCACAGCAGCGTCGCCGTGGCCACCAGCGCAACGGCGGATCCGCTGGGCGAAGGCTGGGGCCGTTCGCGCCGCGAGGCGGAGCAGCAGGCGGCCAGCGCGGCGCTCGAGGCGCTGGAGCAGGGCGCCAATGAATTCAGGCCTGCTCCAGGCTGCTGAGGGGCAGGGTCACCAGCTTGTCCCAGTTGCCGCCCTCGAACAGCACCGCCACCTGCTTGCCGCTGAGGCGCTGCACGAAGCCGCGGTAGCCGTTGTAGATCGAGTGTGGGTCGCGGACCACCACGGTGGACCCGGGCAGGATCGGCAGCGCGCTGACAGCCATCGGTGGTCGTGAGGGGTGGCGCCATTATCGAGGCTGATGCAGGCAAGCGGGGATGGCAAAAGGGGCACCACCGCGCCGTGATGGGGCAGACCACCCGCCGCAGGAGGCCCCAGCGGCCGATCCCTGGCTGGTGGTGGGGCGGATCGTGGCCGCCCAGGGCCTGGAAGGGGAGCTGCGCGTGCTGCCGCGCACCGATTTCCCGGAGCGCTTCACCCGAGCGGGCCCCCGCTGGCTGCGGCGGCAGCAGGAGCCCCCCCAGCCCGTGCGCCTGCTCAGCGGCCGCCAGCTGCCGGGGCGGGAGCTGTTCGTGGTGCGGCTGGAGGGGATCGCCAACCGCTCAGCGGCGGAGGCGATCGTTGATCGCGACCTGCTGGTGGAGGCCAGTGACCGTCCGCCGCTGGCCGACGGGGAGTTTCACCTGTTCGATCTGCAGGGGCTGGAGGTGCGGCTGGCGCCCGCCGGCACGCCGATCGGCACCGTCGTCGACCTGATCCATGCCGGCAACGACCTGCTGGAGGTGCAGTTGAGCGAGGGGCGGCGGGTGTTGATCCCCTTCGTGACACCGATCGTGCCGCGCGTGGAAATCGGCGAGGGGTGGCTGGAAATCACGCCGCCGCCGGGTTTGCTCGATACCTGAGCCCCTCGATAAACTGCCTGCACACGTGGACTGCCGACCATGAGCCCTGCAGCCACATCCCTCGTGCCGGTGATTCTCTGCGGAGGAACCGGCACCCGCCTCTGGCCGCTTTCGCGCGCCTCCTACCCGAAGCAGTACTGGGCGCTGGCCGGCAACGATGATGCCACCCTGCTGCAGCAGACCCAGCAACGGCTGGAGGGCCTGCCGCAGCTCGCCCCGCCGCTGCTCGTCTGCAACGAAGACCACCGTTTTATCGTGGCCGAGCAGATGCGCCAGATCGGCGTAGACCCTGGCGCGATCCTGCTGGAGCCAGTGGGGCGCAACACCGCCCCGGCGATCGCCGTGGCCGCCCTGCAGGCCACCGCCCGCGGTGAGGATCCGCTGCTGCTGGTGCTGGCCGCCGATCACGTGATCCGCGATGCCGCCGCCTTTCGGGCGACGATCACGGCGGGCCGTCCGGCCGCTTGCGCCGGCCGCCTGGTGACCTTCGGCATCGTGCCCACCGCGCCGGAAACCGGCTACGGCTACATCGAAGCGACCCTGCCCTTCAGCGCCGCCGCCAATGGCACCGCCGCCGGCCCGCAGGAGCCGGTGCCGATTGCCCGCTTCGTGGAGAAACCGGATCGGGCCACCGCTGAGCAGTTCCTGGCCTCGGGCCGCTTCACCTGGAACAGCGGCATGTTCCTGTTCAAGGCCAGCGCCATCCTGGCCGAGCTGGAGCGGCTCACGCCCGAGCTGGTGAGCGCCTGTCGCGCCGCCCTCGAACAGGATTCCGCCGATCTCGATTTCCTGCGCCTGGAGCAGGAATCCTTTGCCAGCTGCCCCAGCCTGGCCATCGATGTGGCCGTGATGGAGCGCACCACGCTCGGTTCGGTGCTGCCGCTGGAAGCGGGCTGGAGCGATGTAGGCAGCTGGAGCGCCCTATGGGACACCGGCGAGCGGGATGCCTCGGGCAATGTGGTGCGCGGCCGGGTGATCAGCGAGGGGGCCCGCAACTGCTACCTGCGCAGCGAGCACCGGCTGGTGGTGGGGCTCGGCATTGAAAATCTGGTGGTGGTTGAAACCGACGATGCGGTACTGGTCGCCCATCGCGACCGGGCGCAGGAGGTCAAGACGATCGTGAAGCAGCTGGAAGCGGCCGGCGCCTCAGAAGGCAAGGCCCATCGGCGCATCTACCGCCCCTGGGGCCACTACGACGGCGTGGTGGAAGGAGAGCGCTGGCAGGTGAAGAAGATCCTGGTAAAACCGGGCGCCTCGCTCTCCCTGCAGATGCACCACCACCGGGCCGAGCACTGGGTGGTGGTGAAAGGCACCGCCGTGGTGGAGAAAGACGGCCTCCAGGAGATGGTGGGCGAGAACCAGAGCACCTACATCCCGCTCGGCTCAAAACACCGGCTGTCGAACCCCGGCAAGATCGCCGTGGAGATGATCGAGGTGCAGAGCGGCCCCTATCTCGGCGAAGACGACATCGTGCGCTTCGATGACGTCTACGGCCGCGTCGACGCCCCCCACCGCGGCATCACCCAGCCGGCCAGCTGACGCTCAGCTGACTAGCTAACGCTCAAAAGGGGCCATACCCGGCCGGATTGGCAGATTGCCACGCCCAGCCGTCGCGGCAGATGGCATCGAGGCCGCGCTCGGTGCGCCAGCCCAGCCGCTCGGCCGCCAGGGCGGGATCCGCCACCGACACCGCCACGTCCCCCGGCCGGCGGTCTTCGATCCGATAGGCGATCGGCCGGCCACTGGCCCGCTCATAGGCGCGCACCACGTCCAGCACCGAATGCCCCTCGCCGCTGCCGAGGTTGAGGGTCAACCGCTGGGGAGCTTCCGCCAGCAGCACCTCCAGGGCGGCGCGATGGCCGTCGGCGAGGTCCATCACATGGATGTAATCGCGCACGCCGGTGCCATCCGCCGTGGGCCAGTCAGCGCCGAACACGCGCAGGAAGGGCCGCCGGCCGATCGCCACCTGGCTCACGAAGGGGAAGAGGTTGTTGGGCAGGCCGCCGGGATCTTCACCGATGCGGCCGCTGGGATGGGCACCGCAGGGGTTGAAATAACGCAGCAGGGCCACCCGCCAGCCGGGTTCGCTGGCCGCCACATCCGCCAGCAGCCGCTCCACCGCCGCCTTGGTTTCGCCGTAGGGGTTCACCGGCGCCACCGGCGCGGATTCAGGGATCGGCACCACGGAGGTGAAGCCGTAGAGCGTGGCGCTGCTGCTGAACACGATCGTGCGGCAACCGGCATGGCGCATGGCCGCCAGCAGCCGCATGCTGCCGCCCACGTTCACATCCCAGTAGCGCAGGGGGTCGGCCACCGACTCCCCCACCGCCTTGCAGCCGGCCAGATGGATCACCGCCTCGATCGGTGTGTCGCCGGCAAAGGCCCGTTCCAGCGCCGCTGGATCACGGATGTCGCCTTCGATCAGCCGCAGCGGCGCCCCCGCCAGCTCCTCAACCCGGCGCAGAGCTTCCGGCGAGCTGTTGGAGAAGTCGTCGAGCACCACCAGCCGATGGCCCTGCTGCAGCAGCAGCACACACAGGTGACTGCCGATGAAGCCCGCCCCACCGGTGATCAGAAGCGCGGCCATTGCAAAGGCTGGGTGTGCTCTCGTACACTACTGATCAGTAGCAATGGCCGGCCACCACTCCCTTCGGGTGGACAGCCACTCCGCCCTCCGGGTCGCTTCAACCCAGGCGCAGATCGATGGTGCGCAGACCGTTCGCCGGCAATGGCCAGGGGGGAGCCTCCAGCGGCTCGATCGGCTCCGAATCGCGCACGAATTCATGCGGCTCGCCATCGCGGCGGAAACAGGCCAGCCGCTCTCCGCCGCCGTCGGCAAGGATCTCAAGTTGCAGAGGCAGCTGGTTGGCAATGCAGGGATGCAGGGAGGGGAACAGGCTGCTGTGGCGGTAGCGGATCCCCAGCCAGCCATCGCCGAGCGGCAGGTCACGGCCGCAGAGCCGCAGCCGGTGGGCGTCGAGGAACGCCTCGTTCACCCGCAGCTCCAGGCGCTGCAGGGAGCTGTCGACGAAGCGGCTGGTGGTGCCCCCTTCCGCCGGGGTGTCACACAGCAGCGGCCACGGCTCCAGGGCACGACGGATCTCGAGCCGGGCTCCGTGCCGCTCCCAGGAGAGCAGCAGCGGGAAACGCCAGTTCCAGATCTGCCGGTACGGCTCAGGCTGCATGTCGAGGCCGTCGGCATCCAGCTGCTGGAGCACACGCTGCAGATCGCTCCAGAGCGCATGGGGCAGCAGGGCTTCATCGTGCAACTGCTCGCCGAAGGCGATCAGCTCGGTGGGCCGATGGACCGGATCCAGCAGGTGCGCCGCCAGCGCACTCCAGAGCAGGGCGATCGCCGCGGCCCATTCGGCCTTGGGCAGGGCCTCGATGGCCCGGAATTCGATCAACCCCTGGCAGCCGCTGGGCCAGGCGGGATTCCAGAACTTGTCGAAGCTGATTTCGCTGCGGTGGGTGTTGCCGCTGCGGTCGGCATGGAGGTGGCGCAGGGTTTCGCTGACCAGCACGCGCTGGTCGCCCTCGGGCAGCTGCTCCAGCGCGCTGTGGGCCAGGCGGAGATCAAGGGCGCTGGCGCTGCCCTCGTCCAGCCGCGGCGCCTGGGAGGACGGCCCCACCGACGTGTTGCTGAACAGGTAGGAGAGGCTGGGATGCTGCTGCCAGAAGCGCAGGATCGCCACCAGCCAGGTCGGCCGGCTGAAGAACGGGTTGGCGTCGAGGCTGGCACCGCCCCAGAGCAGGTGGTTGCCGCCCCCGGTGCCCTGCTGCTCCAGGCCCTCCCCCTTCAAGCTGCACAGCCCCACCGACGCGCTCGCCTCGGCCAGGGTCTGCATCCAGCCGGCGTAGTCGGCCCAGCCGTGGCACACCGGCAGGTTGACCTCCAGCACACCGGGGTCGGCGGTGAGGCCCAGCACCTGCCACTGGCCGTCCACATCGACGGGCAGCATGCCGCTGAGTTCAGGCTGACTCCAGCCCTCGCTGGCCGCCGCGATCACCTTCAGCAACTGGTGCAGGGGCTCGCGCGCCAGCGGCGGTAGAAACAGGTTCCAGCTGTCCTCGCGGATCTCCAGGGTCAGCACCTGGCGCAGCACGCCCTCAGGGAAATGCTCAAGCGGCAGGCGCAGTCCGGCCGGGCCCGAGGCCGGCAGCAGGCGGCAACGGCGCTTTTCGAGGCTCCACTCGGCCGCCTGCCAACCCTCGGGATCGCCCTCCTCGGTGGCTTCGGCGTGGTGGCAGAGCGGCACCGCCCAGATGCGGTTGTCAGAGGCCAGGGGATCCTTGAGCTTGAGCGGAGTGAACACGCAGCCGAGGGCCATCCCTACGGCCTTCAGAAAGGCCTTGGCGCCTTTGCGCGGCAGGGGTGGCATGGAGAAGGGCGCACCGAACTCCGGAGGCCGGCCGGCGGCGGCGTCCTGGGGCCAGCGCACCACCGGCAGGCCATCAAGGCCGGTGATCAGCCGTAGCGCCCAGCGCGGGTTCACCTCGCCGTCGTAGCGCTTGCCGGGGCAATACATCAAGGTGCTGCCGGGCCAGGTGCGCCGCTGAATCTCTGCTGCCAGCGCGTGGGCATAGGCCAGCTTGGTGGGCCCATCGGCGGTGACCGACCATTCGGCCCCCTCGGGCTTGAGCGGCACATAGGTGGGCTCACCGCCCAGGGTGAGGTGGATGCCCTCGGCCCGCAGCCGATGCTCCGCTTCGATGGCCGTGTCCGCCATCCAGGCGGGTGTGGTCGTCAGGGGAGGGGGCGCAGGCCGTTGCAGGGAGTCGGCGGGCGCAGACGCGGGGGTGACGGTCATGGTCGGTGAGGTGTGGTCCGCAGACTGGCAGGGATCACGGTGCAGGCATTGATCGGCACCGGCGCCACCTTCCAGATGCGCTCGGCGTAGTCGGCAATCGAGCGGTCGGAGGAGAAGAAGCCGCAACGGGCGGTGTTCAGCACCGACATGCGGCTCCAGCTGGTGGGGTTCTGCCAGGCCTGATCGACGGCGTTGTGGGCGCGGCGGTAGTCACCCATGTCGGCCATCACCCGGAACGGATCGCTGCCGCAGAGGTTGGCCAGCAGCGGATGGAACAGGTCGCGGTCACCTTCGCTGAAGTGGCCCGAGCCGATCAGCTCGATCGCTTCGCGGGCGATCGGATCGTTCTCCAGCCAGGGCATCGGGTGGTAGCCATTGCGGTTGAGCGATTCGATCTGCTCGGCGGTATGGCCGAACAGGAAGAAGTTCTCGTGGCCTACCAGGTCGCGGATTTCCACGTTGGCGCCATCGAGGGTGCCGATCGTGACGGCGCCGTTGAGAGCCATCTTCATGTTGCCCGTGCCGGAAGCCTCCTTGCCGGCGGTGGAGATCTGCTCAGAGAGATCCACGGCGGGGTAAACCTTCTGGCCGAGGCTGACACTGAAGTTGGGCAGGAAGACCACCCGCATGCGCCCGTCCATGGCCGGGTCCATGTTCACGATCTCGGCGATGCCGCCGATCAGCCGGATGATCAGCTTGGCCATGTGGTAGCCCGGCGCCGCCTTGCCCCCGAAGATGAAGGTGCGGGGCGGCAGGTCTTCGCCGTTGCGCAGCCGCAGATAGCGCTCCACGATCTGCAGCGCCGCCAGATGCTGGCGCTTGTATTCGTGGATCCGCTTCACCTGCACGTCGAACAACGACGACGGATCCACCAGCACGCCGAGGTCCTGGTGGATGGTGGCGGCCAGCCGCTGCTTGGCCTGATCGCGAACGCTGCGCCAGCGCTCCAGGAAGGAGCCATCGTCGGCATGGGCCTCCAGGCCCTTGAGCTCGCCCAGGTCCCGCCGCCAGCCGCGGCCGATCGTGTCATCGAGCAGGCCGGAGAGGAACGGGTTGGCCACCGCGATCCAGCGGCGGGGGGTGACGCCGTTGGTGACGTTGGTGAAGCGGTCGGGCCAGAGATCGGCGAACTCGGGGAACAGCTGCTTCTGCACCAGGTTGCTGTGCAGCTCAGCCACCCCGTTCACCTTCTGGCTGCCCACCACCGCCAGGTTCGCCATCCGCACCTTGCGCTGGGGCCCCTCCTGAATCAGCGACAGGCGCTCCAGCAGCTCGGGCTGGCCCGGGTAGCGGATGCGCACCATGCGCAGGAAGCGAGAGTTGATCTCGTAGATGATCTCGAGCTGGCGGGGCAGCAGCTGGGCGAACAGCTCCAGGCCCCAGGTCTCGAGCGCTTCGGGCAGCAGCGTGTGGTTGGTGTAGTTCACGCTGGCGGTGGTGATCGCCCAGGCGGTGTCCCAGTCGGCGCCGTGCTCGTCGATCAGCAGCCGCATCAGCTCGGCCACGGCGATCGCCGGGTGGGTGTCGTTGAGCTGCACCGCGAACTTGTGGTGGAACTCGGTGATCGGCAGACCCTGCCCCTTGAGGATGCGGAACATGTCCTGCAGGGAGCAGCTCACGAAGAAGATCTGCTGGCTGAGCCGCAGGCGCTTGCCCTGTTCGAGTTCGTCGTTGGGGTAGAGCACCTTGGAGAGCGTTTCCGACTCCACCTTCTGCAGCACCGCGCGGGTGTAGTCGCCGGCGTTGAAGGAGGCGAAATCGAAGGCTTCCGGGGCCTGCGCCGACCACAACCGCAGCGTGTTGGTGGTCTTGACGCCATAGCCCAGGATCGGCGTGTCGTAGGCGACGCCGAGCACCACGTGCTGGCCGATCTGCACCGGGTAGGTCCACTCCGGCCGGATCACCTCCCAGGGGTTGCTCTGCGCCAGCCAGGGGTCGGTGCTCTCCACCTGCCAGCCGTTGCTGATCTGCTGGCGGAAGATGCCGAACTCATAGCGGATGCCATAACCGATCGCAGGCAGCTCCAGGCTGGCCATCGATTCCTGGAAACAGGCCGCCAGGCGGCCGAGGCCGCCGTTGCCCAGGCCCGGTTCGGGCTCCTCGGCAATCAGCTCCTCAAGGTCGACGCCGAGTTCGTCGCAGGCGTCCTTGGCCGCCTCACGCAGCCCCAGGTTCACCAGGTTGTTGTCGAGGTGCGGGCCGAGCAGGTATTCGGCGGAGAGGTAGCTGACCGTGCGCACCCCTTGCTGGGTGTAGGTCTCAGCGGTGTCGACCCAGTTGTGCAGGAGCTGATCACGCACCGACAGCGCCAGGGCGCGGTAGTAGTCGTGGCGGGTGGCCAACGACGGCGATTTGGCCAGGCTGGAGAACAGGTGGCGGCGGATGCCCTCCGCCAGCGCCTTGCCATCCGCGGAAGAGAAATATTCGCGTTCCGCAGGGGGTGCTGTGGTGGCGGCCATGGGGTGCTTATCAGCAATCGCACCTTCATGCTGCGGACAGGGCCCCCAATGCTGCGCCAACGGTTACCGATTCAGGTTCATTTCCTGTTTGGCGCACCGGGGCCGCCAGGCCGCCATGGCGGCCAGAAGCGAGGCTGGATCAGAGCTGAAGCAGATTTGGCACGATGTGCTCCTCGCTGATCACATCGGCGGTGATCGCCCAACTGAGTTCGCTTTTCACACCGGGCGGGCCGGAGAAGCTGCCCGACACCGCCGCAGTGAGGCCGGACTTGGAGGAGGTGGCCAGGGGGATGTAGCGGTCGTCGATCGCCCCCTGACCGCTGGGATCGAAGCCCCGCCAGCCGGCGCCGGGCAGATACACCTCCGCCCAGGCGTGCAGGTCGTAGCGCTGCGGCCTGGGCTCCACCAGGTGATAGCCGCTCACAAAGCGGGCGGGCAGGCCCACGCAGCGGCAGGCCTCGATCATCAGCACGGCCAGATCACGGCAGGAGCCCACCCGCTCCTTGAGCGTGCGGCCGGCGGGCCAGGCCGGCCCCACGTGCCGCTGGGTGTACTTCACCCGGTCCTGGATCATCTCCACCAAGTGCTGCAGGAACATCAGCGCCCGCTGGTCGCTGCCCATCAGCGCCTCCTGGGCCAGCTCCACCGCCGCCGGCTCGTGCTGGCCATTGGGCAGCCAGCCATCGAGCGAGCCCTTGAGATCGCTGTTGAGCAGGCCGATCGGATACGGCAGCAGGGGCTCGTTCTCCTCCAGGCAGGCCTGCAGCAGGGGCGGCATCTGGGTGTCCACCTCGCTGGTGGCGCGGATCTCGAAGCTGTCGGTGCTGCCGGTGAAGCGGGCCCGCAGCACGTCATCGCCGCTGGCGGCCACCAGCAGATGCAGCCGGTGGGGATCGGGCGAGAAGAACAGCTCGAAATTCACCAGCCGCTGGAAGCCATGGGCCCGCGGCCGCAGGCAGAGGCGATGGGGACCCAGCTGGACAGGCGCGCTGTAGCGATAAGAAAGGGTGTGGGTTACGCGGGCGCGCATGCCGGGGAGGAGGAAGCGGTGGACAGGGGTGACGGGAACGCGGCCGAGCTGCTGGAAGCGTCCATCGACTGAGTCTCGCCAGCGCCCGACTGCACGCAGGCCGGGGATTGGCTGGCGTGGATGACGGTATCGAAGTAGCGATCGCTGATCAGGCCATGCAGGCGGTTGAGGTCGCTCTGGAACTGATCGATCGCTTCATGCAATCCGCGCCCGATCAATTCGTCGATGCGCACGTAGCTCCAGTTGGCCAGCATCAGGCCGGAGAGGCATTCGAGGTCGTCGGGCGGGCCAGGCACGGGGTTGCCGCGGATCACCCGCAGCGACTTGCTGAGGCCTTCGAGGCAATAGCGCACCGAGCGGGGGAAGATCGGATCGAGCAGCAGGAAGGCCGCCACCGCCTTGGGTTCGATTGCCCGCTGCTGCGACTGGCGGAACATCTGATAGGCCCCTGCCGAGCGCAGCAGGGAGATCCACTGCAGCTCGTCGAGCACACCGCCCACCTCCTCCGGGCTCGGCAACAGCAGGAAGTACTTCACATCAAGAATGCGGCTGGTTTTGTCGGCCCGCTCCACCAGGCGCCCCAGCTTGCTGAACTGCCAGGAGAGATCGCGGCTGAGCGTGGCATCGGTGACGCCATAGAACAGCTGGCAGGCGCGGCGCACCTCGTGCAGTTGCTCCTGGGCCGGTAGGCGCCAGAAATGATCGCTTTCCTTGAGCGTGAGATAGATGTCGTTGATCTGCTCCCACATCTCGGTGGTGATCACCTCGCGGATCTGGCGGGCGTTCTCGCGGGCGGTGGCGATGCAGTTGACGATGCTGCTGGGGTTGCCTGGCTCCCGCACCAGGAAGCGCACCACATCGGTGGGGCCGCCGTCGGGGTAGAGGCGGTCGAACAGCTCGCGGTCGCCGCTGGCATCGATCAGCGGCAGCCAGGGTTCGGCGCTGCCCGGCGGGCAGTCAAGCGCCATGGCCTCGCTCACTTCAAGGAAGCGGGAGATGTTCTCAGCCCGCTCGACGTACCGGTTGATCCAGTAGAGGGATTCGGCGACGCGGCTCAGCATGAGGTCTCATCCACGATCCAGGTGTCCTTGCATCCTCCGCCCTGGGATGAGTTGACCACCAGCGAGCCACGGCGCAGCGCCACGCGGGTGAGACCGCCCGGGCTCACCCAGGCCCCCTTGCCCCGCAGCACATAAGGCCGCAGATCAACGTGGCAGGGGTAAAGCTCCCCTTCGCTCAGCGAGGGCACGGTGGAGAGCTCCAAGGTGGGCTGGGCGATGAAGTTGCGGGGATCGGCCTTGATCTTGTCGGCGAAGGAAAGGATCTCGGCCTGCTCGGCGTGTGGGCCGATCAGCATGCCGTAGCCCCCGGCTTCTCCCACCGCCTTCACCACCAGGTCCTTGAGGTGGGCCAGCACATAGGCCTGGTCCTCGGGCCGGGCGCAGATGTAGGTGGGCACGTTCTCGATGATCGGCTCCTCCGCCAGGTAGTAGCGGATCATGTCCGGCACATAGGCGTAGATCAGCTTGTCGTCGGCGACGCCGGTGCCGGGGGCATTGGCGATCGCCACCCGGCCGGCGGCATAGGCCTCCATCAGCCCGCGCACACCCAGCATCGAATCGCTGCGGAACACGGCCGGATCGAGGAAGTCGTCGTCGATGCGGCGGTAGATCACGTCCACCGGCTCGAGCCCGGCGGTGCTGCGCATCCACACGCGGTTGCCCTCGCAGACCAGATCGCGGCCCTCCACCAGCTGGA
>CALFOF010000136.1 GCA_937919075.1 uncultured Cyanobium sp.
TCGCGCACCTCCACCGACGCCGCCCGGGTGAGGGCGGTGATGTCGCCGCTGCCGGCGCGCAGCACGGCGGCCAGCTCCGGCCGGCCGGTCACGAACCCCACCGGCGCGGCCTGCGACGGCTTGAGCCCGGCCACGGCGCGCAGGTTGCGCACCACCCGGATCGCTTCGATCAATTCGGCGAACTGGGCCTCCAGGGCGGCGTCGAGGGCGGCGGCGTCCACTGCCGGCCAGGCCTGCAACGCCAGGAAGGTGCCTTCAGGGGCGCCGGTGAGCCCATGCCAGAGCTCCTCGCTCAGGTGCGGCATGAGCGGATGCAGCAGCACCAGCAGATCGTTCAGCAGCTTGGCCAGCACCTGGCGGGCCACGCGCTGATCCGCCAGCACATCAGCGCCGAGCGGCTCGCCTTCAACGGCGGGGCGGGGGTTGAGGCGCCGCTTGAGCAGCTCGATCGTCCAGTCGCACACCTCGTTCCAGGCGAACTCGTAGAGGCCCTTGGCGGCCTCGCCCAGGGCGTAGCTGCCGTAGCGCTCCGCCGTTTCGCCGTTCACCCTTGCCAGACGCGACAGGATCCAGCGATCGGCCAGGGTCAACGCCGCTGGATCGGGGTCCCCCAGGCTGGCGGGCGTTTCGCCGCCCAGGTTGATCAGGGCAAAGCGGGTGGCGTTCCAGAGCTTGTTGGCGAAGTTGCGCGCCCCCTCCACCGTGGCGGAGCTGCCGCTGGCGCGGTCGTAGTCGAGGCGGATGTCCTGGCCGGCGCCGGCCACCTCGCGCACCAGGGCGAAGCGCAGGGCATCGGCGCCGTAGCGCTCGATCAACGGCAGCGGATCGATGCCGTTGCCGGCGCTCTTGCTCATCTTGCGGTTGTTTTCATCGCGCACCAGGCCGTGAATCATCACGTCGGCGAAGGGCATCCAGCTGCTGCGGCCGCCCACCGGCACGCCGTCGTCCTGCAGGAAGGCGCCGGCCAGCATGGTCATGCGCGCCACCCAGAAAAAGATGATGTCGAAGCCGGTCACCAGCACGCTGGTGGGATACCAGGTGGCCAGATCGGCGGCGTTCGCATCGGGCCAGCCGAGGGTGGAGAAGGGCCAGAGACCACTGGAGAACCAGGTGTCGAGCACGTCGGGGTCTTGCTCCAGCTGCAGCGGGCGCCCTGCCGCGCGGCTGGCGGCGCCGAACTGCGCCTCCGCCTTGGCTTGGGCCTCCTCGGCGTCGCGGGCCACCACATACGGGGTGGCGTCGCTGATCACGCCGCCCGTTTCACTCACCACGAACCAGGCGGGGATGCGGTGGCCCCACCAGAGCTGGCGGCTGATGCACCAGTCGCGGATGTCGGTGAGCCAGTCGCGGTAGACCTTCTCCCAGCGCTGCGGCACGAAGCGGGGTTCGCCCTGATCGAGCGCCGCGCGGCAACGGGCGGCCAGCGGTTCGGCCCGCGCGAACCACTGGGTGGAGAGCAACGGCTCCACCGGCACCTTGCCCCGGTCGGAGAAGGGCACGCTGTGGCGGTGCGGCTCCACCTTCACCAGGAAGCCTTCCGCTTCCATCGCCGTCACCACCGCCGCGCGCGCCTCGAAGCGATCGAGCCCGGCGAAGCGGCCGGCGGCGGCATTCATCGCGCCGTCCTTGGCCATCACCGTGATCAGCGGCAGGCCGTGGCGGGCGCCGATCGCGAAGTCGTTGGGGTCGTGGGCGGGGGTCACCTTGACGCAGCCGGTGCCGAAGGCCGGATCCACGTGCGCATCGGCCACGATCGGGATCTGACGCCCCACCAACGGCAGGGTGATCGTGCGACCCACCAGGGCGGCATAGCGGGGGTCGTCTGGGTGCACGGCCACACCGGTGTCGCCCAGCAGGGTTTCGGGGCGGGTGGTGGCCACCACCAGATGATCCAGGCCGGCGGCTTCACCTGCGGCCTCACCCGCTGGGCCATCGGTGAGGGGGTAGCGGAAGTGCCAGAGGTGCCCGTCGAGCTCCTTCATCTCCACCTCCAGATCGCTCACCGCCGATCCCGAAGCGGGGCACCAGTTCACCAGGTATTCGCCCCGGTAGATCAGCCCCTGCTCGTGCAGGCGCACGAAGGCTTCCACCACCGCCTTATTGAGGCCGGGATCGAGCGTGAAGCGCTCGCGCCGCCAATCCACCGAATAGCCGAGGCGCCGCAGCTGGCCCACGATCGTGCCACCGCTCTCTTCCTTCCAGGCCCAGGCGCGCTCGAGGAAGGCGTCGCGGCCCAGGTCGTCTTTGCTGCCGCCTTCCGCTTTGATCTGCTTCTCCAGGATCGACTGCACCGCGATCGAGGCGTGGTCGGTGCCGGGCAGGCACAGCACGTTGCGCCCGCGCAGACGCTGGAAGCGCACGATCGTGTCGATCAGGGCCGTCTCGAAGCCGTGACCCATGTGCAGGCTGCCGGTCACGTTCGGTGGCGGGATCACCACCGAAAACGGCTCGCCGGGAGCGTTGGGGTCGGGGTGGAAAGCGCCCGCAGACTCCCAGGCCGCCTGCCAGCGAGCTTCCGTGCCGCTTGGGTCGTAAGTCTTGGGCAGGGCCTCGGGCACGGTAACGGAGCGGTCAGGGTCCCATCGTCTCAAAGCGACTCGTCAAGGGCCTGAAACCAGAGCTCAGGCCCACTCGCCCGCTCAACGGCACCCGGGGATCAACCCGGAGATCAGTTCGCGGAGCTGCCCTGCATTGCCACAGGAATCCTGGGCACGGGGAAGCCAGCCTTGCCCAGCACCTCCACGATCATCCGGTTGGTGTCGAAGTACACCTGCCAGTAGTTGGCGGTATGGGTGTACGGGCGCACCGCCAGGCGGGGGCCCCGCTCGCTGAACTCCAGCACCTCCACATCGGCCTCCATGCCATCCACCTGATTGGGCACCTGCTTGATCCCATCTTTGAGCATGCTGATGGCCTTGCCCACGTCAGCGCTGTTGTCGAGCTGAGCAACAAGCTCAACGCGGCGGAAGGGATTGGTGGAGTAGTTCTTGATGGTGTCGCCAAACAACTTGGCATTGCCAACGAAGTTCTGCACGTTGTCAGGCGATGTGATCGCGGTCACGAACATGCCAACTTCATCGACCGTGCCCTCCACACCACCGGCTTCGATGTAATCACCGGCGTTGATCGGCCGGAAGATCTGCAGGAACACCCCGGCGGCGAAGTTGCCAAGCATACCGCTCCAGGCTGCGCCGATCGCCACACCGGCACCGGCCAGCAGGGCGGCGAAGCTGGCGGTTTCGATACCGAAGAAGCCCAGGATGGCCACAATCAGCACCACCCGCAGCAGGGCGCCCACAATATTCAGCAGGTAGCTGATGAGTGTGGCGTCAAGCGTGCCTTGGTTGAACACACGTCGCAGCAGGCGCAGGGCCAGACCGATCAGCCAGCCGCCTGCGATCCAGAGGGCAACGGCACCAGCGAGCTTGAAGAGAAATGGAACGATCAGCGCAGCGATATCCGCGGCTGGCACCATCGCAATGATTTCGGGCAGGAACATGAATCTCACAAAATAATGCGCTTCCATTAACCCCTCAAACCATGAAAAAAGGACGCCGTAGTGCGGAAATCAACATGAGAT
>CALFOF010000137.1 GCA_937919075.1 uncultured Cyanobium sp.
CTCGCCGACTTCACCCTGTCGGGCTTGAGCACCAGCGGGGCCCTCGGCGCGGCCCGGGTGGTGATCGGAGCCACTGGAAGCAGCAGCCCTTTCAGCCCGGTGTCCTCTGGCCGTGTGGGCGCACAGCAGAGCTTCACCGGTACGGTGAGCAGCAACAATCCCGGCACGGTGATCAGCAACAGCTTTCAGTTGTTGTTCAACTCCAATCTGGCGGTGACCGATGCCAGTTTCAACTTTTCCAGCCTCAACACCGCCGGGAGCTCTTGGGAGTATTCGGTGATTCAGTTGCTCAATGCCGCAGGAAATCCTTTCTCCACCCTGACGAATCCAGGATTCACCGTAGGGGCGGCCTCACAGCATGCAACGGCATCGAGCTTGCTGTTCCCTGGCGGCGGATTCACCGGCCAGGCGGGAGTTGGGAATTTCATCGCCGCACAAACAAAAACCGTGTCAGGGGTCGGAACAATTTCAACCAGCAGCGGTATGTCCGGTGACAACGACAATATATCTGGCTTTGATTATAATTTGGCCGGCCTATCTCCAGGAACCCAGATCGGGGGCATCCGCTGGACCACCTATTTTGAAGATGTGCGCGGGACGGGAAACAATGCGAGTAACTTTAGTTCCAGCCTGTTAGACTTCACAATTTCCGGCACGGTCACGCCCGTTCCTGCACCACTGCCTTTGCTCGGGGCCACTGCCGCCTTCTCGATGGCCCGCCGCATCCGCAAACGGGTGCGGCTCGCGGCCGGCTCCTGCGGCCCCCGCCCATCCCGTGCGTCAAGGCACTAAGCCGGCCCAGTGCAGGAAGGTGTCGCCGCTGAGGGCTTCGATCAGCAGCACCGCCGCGAAGCCGATCATGGCGAAACGGCCGTTCACGCGCTCGGCGTAGCGGCTCCAGCCGAAGGCAGGCACATCGGTCGTGGTGGCGCTTGTGGGAGATGGGTCGGCGGGATCTGCCGCTGGAGCAGTGGGTTGGTCGGTGGCGGGTTCCGGATCGGTGGGCATGGGACGTTCAGGTGCGGGTGAAGTCATAGCCGGTGGCTGGGAGCAGGCGCCAGCCGCCCTGGCCATCCAGCTGGAGCACGGTGTCGTGGAAGGCGGCGAGGGTGGGGCGATGGCCCACGCTCACAAAGGCCATCTCCCGCTCCACCAGCAGTTCGTAGAGGGCCCTCTCGGTGGTGATGTCAAGGGCGCTGGTGGCCTCATCGAGTACCACGAACCGGGGCGAGTTGAGCAGCAGCCGGGCGAAGGCCAGGCGCTGCTGCTCGCCGAGCGAGAGCACGCGGGGCCAGTCCTGCTTGATGTCCAGGTCGGGGTAGCGGTGCACCAGTTCGGGCAGGCGCACCTCCTCCAGCACATGGCGCAGCTGCTCGTCGCTGAAGCGATCGGGGGGCTGGGGATAGCAGAGTTGCTCCCGAAGGCTGCCCAGCAGCATGTAGGGCTTCTGGGGGATGAACATCAACTCGCCCACCGGCGGCCGCTGCACGCTGCCGGCAGCGGGAGGCCAGAGGCCACTCACCAAGCGCAGGAAGGAGGTCTTGCCGCAGCCCGAGGGCCCCACCACCAGCAGCCGCTGGTTGGCGGTCACCTCCAGGCTGAGGTCGCTCACCAGCAGGCGGTTGGTGCGGGGGGGCACCAGATTCACGTGGCTCACCAGGATCGATTCCGGCCGCACCGCCCCGGCGCCGGCGCCCATGGCACCCACGGCGGTGGCCTGCTCGGTGGCCACGAACTCGGCCATCTCGGCGCTGATCGACTCCACCTTGCCCTGGAAGCCCTCCAGGCGGCTGATCGAGGCGGAGAAGGCGGCCAGACGGTCGATGTTGTTGACGATGTAGCTGACCGAGAACAGCACTTGGGAGAAGGCGATGCTGGCCTGGCCGAAGACACCGAAATCCACCTCCTTGGCGAAGTAGATCGGCGCGATCACCAACCAGGGAAGGAAGCGGGAGAAATAGTCGTAGGAGCGCTGGATGACGCTGATCAACGCCTCCCAGATGATCAGGCGGTTGTAGTTGACGATCACGCCGTCAAGGCGCCGTTCGCCTTCCTTCTGCTCCTGGCGCTCGCCCCGATAAAAGGCAATCGATTCGGCATTGTCGCGGATGTGAACCAGGCCGTAGCGGAAATCGGCCTCCAGCTTGAGCTGCTGATAGTTCAGATTCACCAGCTTGCGGCTGGCGAATACGATCAGGGACGTGCCTCCCACCGAATAGCCCAGCAGCCACAGTGCCAGGGTCTGGTTGATGCTCCAGAGAACAATGATGAAGCTGAAGAAGGTGAGCAGGGCAGAGATGATCTCCACCGTCACGCTCAGGCTGGTGGCCGTGAAGCTGGCCGCGTCCTGGGAGATCCGCTGGTCCGGGTTGTCAATCCCCTCGACGCTTTCATCGTTGGGATTGAGAACGTAGTAGGCCCGGTTGGTGAGGTAGCGGCCCAGCATGCGGCCGCTGAGCCACTCCCGCCACAGCAGACCCAGCTTGGGAATCAGGTAGCTCTGGATGGCTCGGATCGGCAGAGCCAGCATCAGGCAGAAGGCGTAGATCGCGACGATCTTCCAGAACTCCTCCGCCTTGTACGCCACCAGGGCGTTCTCGATGTTCCGGGCGATGAAGCTGATCCCAACGTTGATGCCGTTGATCACCAGGATCAGCAGGGCGATGATGCCCAGCAGCAGCCAGGGCAGCCAGCGCCCCTGGCGCAACTTGGCCCGCAGGCTGATGAAGGCGCCCAGGCCGGCGGCGAACAGCACCATGATCACGATGCCGATCGGCCCGCTCCAGACCGCGGCCACCTGCTCGGGCACCCCGGGCAGGAAGCGGCTGCGCAGTTCGGGGATCCAGGCCCCGGCTGCGGCCACCACGCCGGTGAGCAGCAGCAGGGTGAAACCCAGCACCACCGCCAGCAGGGCCACCACCAGCAGCAGGAACTGGCCGCTGCCACCGCCGCCTTCGTCGAGGGGCAGGAAGTAGGGCTGGGCCAGGCGCTGCAGCTTGCCGAGCTGCTCGCGAAGGGCCTTCAGGGGGGTCATGGGCGTGGGCGGATCGCGCCATTCTCTCCGCCGGCCCCACCCGGCGGTGGCGGCCGTGTGAAGGCGGCCATCAGCCGGGCGGCCAGGCCAGCGGACGACCACCAATCACATGCACGTGCAGGTGAAAGACGGTCTGGCCGGCATCGGCACCGTTGTTGATCACGGTGCGCCAGCCGGTGAGCCCCTCCTGGCGGGCCACCCTGGCGGCCACCAGCAGCAGATGCCCCAGCAGCGCCTGGTGCTCCTCGCCCGCTGCGTTGAGATTCACCAGGGGTTCGCGCGGGATCACCAGCACATGCACCGGTGCCTGAGGGTTCACATCACGGAAGGCCAGGCAGAGGTCGTCGGCGTGGACCTGATCGCAGGGGATCTCACCGCGCAGGATGCGCCCGAAAATCGACTCGCCCGCTGGCGGGGTGCTGGAGGCCATGGCGCCACAGGGCGGGACAGGGCGGGAACCGATGAGGTGACCCTGGTTTCAAAACGATGTTGGCACGCTGCAACAGCGCCGCCCTGCTGGGGCTCGAGGCGGCGCCGGTGGTGGT
>CALFOF010000138.1 GCA_937919075.1 uncultured Cyanobium sp.
CCTCGCCAACGACGCTTCCCCCCTGGTTGTTCGCAGCAAGCACCCGCCTGGCGCCGTAAAAACCGCCCACGCTGGCGTTGCTGAGCGCTTCCCTGCTGCCATGTCCGCCTCGTCGTTGTTCCGGGTCGCCGTCGCCGCCCGTTCCACCCATCCAATCCAGCCCTGACGCCAGCCCCGATGCCTGCCGCTCCCCTGCGCTGCCACCTGTTGATCGGCCCGCCGGCCAGCGGCAAAACCACCCTGGCCGGAATCCTGCTGCCGTTGCTGCAATCCAGCGGTGGGCCGCCGCCGGTGCGGGCCTTCGCCAACCGCTCAATCATCAGCGCCGAGCTGGTGCGGTCCGATGCACTGGCGAACCGGCAGCAGGCGGAGCAGCTGGAAACGGCGATCGTGGAGCGGCGGCGGCTGGTGCTGGAGCGCTACCGCCACGCCTCCCGTTTCCCCGACAGCCCGGACGGGGAGCTGCGGGTGTGGCCGCTGCAGCTGCTGTTTCACAACATCGGCTGGTATCTGGTCTACGAACTCGACGCGATCGGCCGGCCGGAGGGCCTGATCCGCTCCGAACGGCTCGATCGCCTCGCCCTGCGCCACAGCGAAAGCCGCAACCGCCGCAGCGAGGACGAGCACGCCCGCAGCCTCGAGCGGCTGCAGCGCCTGCTGCGCGCCTGCGGTGGCATCTACTTCGGCGACGACGTCACCGCCCAGAAGGAGCTCTGCAGCGACAGTGCAGCCATCCGGCGCCGCCAGCTGCAGACCCTGCGCTTCAGCTGCCAGCCCTGGTGCTTTGCCTTCATCCGCGAGGGCCTGCAGCGCTACCCGATCGAGCACAGCCGCTTCTCCCTGCCCCTTGGCGGCGACCGGTGGTGGCACCACCCGAAGGCGCCGCACGTGCTGCCCGCCAACGACGCCACCGACAGCCACCCCTACCCGGTGGAGCTGGACCTACCCGTCTGGACCCTGCGGCAGGACGTGGACCTGCGCAACTGGCTGTTCGGTTTCGGCGCCGGCATCCGCCTCGAAAGCCCTCAGGCGCTGCGCCAGGAGCTGGTGGAGCGGGCGCAGCAGATCCTGGCGATCCACCGGGACCCCCCATGATCTGGACGTCTTGCCGCTGCGCTGCTGGCGGCGGAAGTCCCACGGGCGGGTGATGCCTCCCTGCACCTGCCAGATGCCGGCACCGCGCCGGCTGGCGCGCTGCTCCGCCGCCAGGTAGGCGTTGGCGTCGCACTGTTTCAGGTAGCGGCGAAACACGAAGGCGTGGCCGCTCTCCACCATCGCCAGCCCGATGTTGGTGCCGGCGATCACCTCCGCCACGGTGCGGCCGAAGCGGTCCACCGTCTGCACCCGCAGCGTCACCGCCCCTCCCACCCGCAGCCGGCGGCGCAGTTCAGCGCGGGCCTCCTTCCCATGGGGTGTCTGGGCCGTTTCAGGGGCATCAATGCAGGCCAGCCGAATCCTGAGCGGTTGCCCTCCCTGGAGCACGGCGATGGAGTCGCCGTCGCCGATCGAGAGCACGGTGGCGGGCAGCTTGGCCTGCGCGCTGCTCACCCGGCCAGGCGCAGGGCCGCTCTGCGCACCAACGCCCAGCGGCCACAGCAGGCCCGCCGTCAGCAGAACGGCGGTGATCTGAGCAGCCGGCAGCGAGGGCGCCAGGCGGGGCAAGAGCATCCCGGCAGCCTGGCAGGCCGGCGTTGCATGGCGGCGGCGTCCGCGGCCTGACCCTGCGAATGGCACCACCATGAACAGTGAGCCCATCCCACTGCCATGGCGCCGCCTCGCCCCCAGCCGTTCGAAGGCCGCGCCGGACCCGCCGCCGACATCGAGCGCACCGCCCGCGCCCTGCTGGAGCGCATGAGCCCGGCGGAGAAGCTCAGCTGCCTTGATGGCGACACCCCGTTCTGGTCGGGGATGGCGGAGATCGCCACCCACGACGCCTCGCACCGCCACCCCTGGCCGGCCGGCGTGGTGCCGCGGCTGGGGATCGGCGGGCTGCACTTTGTTGATGGACCGCGCGGGGTGGTGCTCGAAGGCGGCGCCACCACCTTCCCGGTGCCGATCGCCCGTGGCGCCAGCTGGGATCCGGAGCTGGAGGAGCGGATCGGCGTGGCGATCGGCCTTGAGGCCCGCTCCTTCGGGGCCAACTGGGTGGGAGCCGTGTGCGTGAACCTGTTGCGCCATCCCGGCTGGGGCCGCGCCCAGGAAACCTATGGCGAGGATCCTGTGCAGGTGGGGGCCATGGGCGCCGCCCTCACCCGCGGCCTGCAGCGCCACACGATCGCCTGCGTCAAGCATTTCGCGCTCAACTCCATCGACGGCTGCCGCTTCCTGGTGGATGTGCAGGCCAGCCCGCGGGTGCTGCATGAGCTCTACCTGCCCCACTTCCGCGACTGTGTGGCGGCCGGCGCTGGCAGCGTGATGAGCGCCTACAACCGCGTGAACGGCGAATGGTGCGGCCAGCACCCGCAACTGCTGCAGGGCATCCTCAAAGACCGCTGGGGCTTCCGCGGTGTCGTCGTCACCGATTTCATCTTCGGCCTGCGCGATGGGCGGCGTGCCCTGCAGGCGGGCCTCGACCTGGAGATGCCCTTCCCGATGATCCTGGCGGGCAGCCTGGGCCCGGCAGCGGGCCACCTCCTCAGCGCCGTCCAGCTTGCGCGCATCGACGATGCGGTGCTGCGTCAGCTGCGCGTTCAGCTCGCCGTGCCGTCCGGCAGCTATCCGGCCACGCTGCGCCACAGCGCGGCGCACCGGGCGCTGGCGCGGGAAGCGGCCACCAAGGCGATCGTGCTGCTGCGCAACGAAGGGCCGCTGCTGCCGCTCGCGCCCCGCGGCTCGCTGGCGGTGATCGGCCGGCTGGCGGCAGTGCCCAACCTGGGGGACCGGGGCTCCTCCGACACCCGGCCCGCGCCAGGCAACGTGGTGACACCGCTGGCGGGCCTGCGGGCAGCGGCTCCCGCCATGGCCATCCGTCACGAGCAGGGGAGGAACCTTGCTGCCGCCGTCGCCCTGGCCGCCGCCAGCGAGGCCGTGGTGCTGGTGGTGGGGCTGGATTGGCGCCATGAAGGCGAGCACATCCATCCGGGCG
Source organism: uncultured Cyanobium sp. (assembly GCA_937919075.1). Classification (GTDB taxonomy): domain Bacteria; phylum Cyanobacteriota; class Cyanobacteriia; order PCC-6307; family Cyanobiaceae; genus MW101C3. Next base: position 3,086 of record CALFOF010000138.1, read on the forward strand.
ACATCGCCCCGGTGCTTGAGCAGGCGCCGCCCCCCGCCGCGCTGGTGCGCTGGCTGGGCTGGCGGCGGCTCACGCCGATCTGGCGCCAGCTGACGCGGCTGATCGCAGCCCTGGCGCGGTTGGGCTCGGCCCGGCCCGGCAGCCACTTCGCCTCCGGCGACCGCACCCGCTTGAGCCTGCCTGCAGCGCAGCTGCGCCTGATCCGGGCCGTGGCCGCGGCCAATCCGCGCACCGTGGTGGTGCTGATGGGCGGCGGCGCTATCGTCTGCGAGCAGTGGCGGCAGCAGGTGCCGGCGATCCTGCTGCTCTGGTATCCCGGCGAGCAGGGGGGCGCCGCCCTGGCCGATGTGATCTTCGGGCGGGTGTCCCCCTCGGGCCGGCTGCCGTTCGCGCTGCCCAGCAGCGAAGCGCACCTGCCGCCCTTCAATCCCCGGGCCCGGCGCCTCACCTACGACCTCTGGCACGGCTACCGCCGCCTGCGCCACCAGGGACTCGCCGCCGCCTTCCCCTTCGGCTGGGGCCTCTCCTATGCGGCCTTTGCCCACGAAGGGCTGGTGGCCCAGCTGGTGCCTGCTGCCGGCCAGCAGGCACGGCCAGAGGAGCCGGCGCTCGCGGTGTCGGTGGTGGTGCGCAACACCGCAGCGGTGCCCGGCGACGAGGTGCTGCAGGTGTACGTAGAGCCACCGGGCCTGCGGCTGCCAAGGGCGGCGCGGCAATTGGTGGGCTTCCAACGGCTGAGGCTTGACGCGGGGCAGGCGCTGCCGATCACCCTGCTGATTCCCCTGCGGCGTCTGGCCTATTTCGATGAAGCCCGCGATGCCTTCGTGCTGGAGGCGGGCTGCCATCGGGTGCTGGTGGCCTCTCATGCAGAGGCAGGCGGCCTGGCGGTGGAGCTCACCTTGCGCGAACAGGAGCTGGAGGGCTGAAGCCAATCAGCCGCCGCCGCCATCACGGGTCACCTCCACCCCTTTCGGGGCGAACAGGAACACCATCTCGCCCAGCCGCTCCTGGTGGCCATCGAGGGCGAACACGCCACCGGCCACGAAATCCGCTGAGCGCTGCGCCTCCTCGGGCGCCATTGAGGTGAGGTTGAGCACCACCGACTTGCGCTCCCGCACCGCCTGAACGGCATCAAGCGACTCCTCGAAATGCCGGGGCGCCATCAGCAGCACCTCGGGAGGCAGGTCGGGGAACCGGTTCATGGCCACAAGCTGCCATGGGCCGGCGGCCGGTGCCAGCACGCAGGCCCTTGGCCTCGCCGGGTGCCGGATGTCATTGGCTGTGGCCGCTGGGTGCTTCCGCCTCGGTGGCCGGGGCGCCCAGAAACGTGTCTGGGTCGAGGTCGGGCCGGCGCACCAGGGCAAAAACAGTGCCGGCGTTGCCGCGGCTGAGGCGCAGCCGTTCATCAAGAAACGTGACATCCAGCCAGGCGGGGAAACCCTGTTGAACGGCGCGGAACAGCTCCAGCCGGCGGCCCGCCAGCTCGGGCCCGCGCCAGCCACCGCGCTCGAAGGTGACACTCACCCGCTGCGCACCGGTGACGGCGATGCGGGCCTGCACGCCGATGGCCGCCAGCGGCCCCAGGGGGCCCGCCAGGCGCAGCAGGTTCATCGCCTGGGCGCGCTGCGGCACCAGCACCTGCAGGTTCTCAAGCCAGGCGGCCACCTTGAGATAGGGCAGTTTGCTGCTGCTCCAGCGCAGTTCCCACACCCCCGCCAGCTGCTCCAGCTGGCGGCCGAGATCGGCGGGTGCCTCCTGCTCCAGTCCCTTGATCAGGGTCAGCAGGGTGTCGTCGGAAAGGCCTCCGGGCCGCTCAAGGGCATCGAGAAGCTGCTCGCGTAATGGCATGGGGGAGGGCTGGTAATGGGGGCATCGTCACCCCGCCGCGACGGGGAGGCTGGACGGACGTACGGGGCGAGCTCCTGTACGATTTGTTTGATTCCTAGATCCCTGGCCAGTCCAAAAGTCTGTTCAAGACGTCGACGGATCTGTTCAAGTTTTTTTTCAGCTCAATGACAATCTACGTAGGCAACCTCTCGTTCGACGCCGAACAGGAGGATCTCCGTGACCTCTTCAGTCAGTACGGGGAAGTTCGCCAGTGCAGCCTGCCTCTCGATCGGGAAACCGGCCGGAAGCGCGGGTTCGCCTTTGTCGAACTGGCCAATGATGCAGAAGAACAGAAAGCCATCGACGATCTCCAGAACGTCGAATGGATGAATCGCATGATCCGCGTCAACAAAGCTGAACCGCGTGGCGGCGGTGGCGGTGGTGGCGGCAACCGTGGCGGCGGCGGTGGTGGCGGCTACGGCGGCGGCGGCGGCTACGGCGGTGGTGGTGGCGGCCGCAGCCGTTACTGATTCGCTGAACCGGCCCTCGGTCGTTTCCTGATCACCTGATCAACCTTCAAGCCCCGCTCTGTGCGGGGCTTTTTTCATGGCTGCCGCCCGCTGCATGGCTGCGGCCCGGCAGACGCCGCCCGCCAAGGCCAGCAGCAACAGCGGCAGCTCGCCCCAGCGCACGTAGGGGGTCCAGTGCGCGCGGCGCTCCAACGCAAACAGGCCTGTGGCCGCGTGCCCGGCGGGAAGCCGCTGACGGATTACCCCGCTGCTGTCCACCACCAGGCTCGGACCGGTGTTGGCGGCACTGGCCAGCCAGCGGCCTGTTTCGATCGCGCGCAACTGGCTGAGCGCGGCGAACTGGTGCTGCAGCAGCAGGGGATAGGGATCGAGGTTGGCCGTGGCCAGCAGCCAGCCGGCTCCGGCGCGGCTGGCGGCCGCCAAAGCCCGGCCATCGGAGAGCTCGTAACAGATGGCCACACCGAGCGCGCCCCCCGGCCGCTGCAACAGGCGCGAGGGCGCTCCGGGCTGTACCCCGCCCACCGCTGACAAGCCGGCCCAGCGCCACCAGCGTGCCAGCGGCACCCACTCCCCCAGCGGTACCAGCCGGTGCTTGTCGAGGGCTGAGTCTGGCTGGCGCGACCCCGGCGGAAAGCGCAGCACACTGCTGCGCAGCTCTTCCCCCACCTGGCGGAAGCCACCGCTGAGCACCTCCACCGGCCCCGTTCCTGGCAGGTCCTGCCCCAGCGCCAGGGCCCCCTCCGGCAACACCAGCAGATCCGCCTGCCGCTGCACCGCCTCCGCCTGGGCGGTCGCCAGACGCCGGCGCAGCAAGAGTTGCTGATCGGCATCAAACTTGCGGCGCGTGGGAATCGCCGGTTGCAGCACCAGCACCTGCTCCCGCGACTGTTGGGCTACGGCGTTCTTGATCGAAGCCTGCTTGGCCGAGCTCTGGATCTGGCCCGCTCTCTGGGTGTGACCCTGGCCCTGGCTCTGGGCCAGGCCACCGAAAGCCCTCAGCTGGCTCCAGCCGATCAGGTGCAGCAGCAGGATTGAACCGGCCAGGAGCACGGCGCCGCGCCGCCGCCGCAGCGGTCCGCCGGCCAGCACCCGCCAGAGGCCCCAGCCGATCAACAGCTGGACCGCCGCCACCAGGCCGCTGCCGCCCAGCGCCGCCAGCCCGGCCAGGGGCCTGTCGCCCGGCAGGGGCGAGGCCCCCAACCCGATCCAGAACAGCGGCCCGGTGGCCAGTACCACTTCCGCCAGGCCCCACAGCGCGGCCGCCAGCAAGGCGGTGTTCCAGCAGCGCGGGTCGAGGCGACGCACCAGCAGGCTCCACAGCGCCACCAAGGAGGCTCCGAGCAGCGCCAACGCGCCCCACAGCGCCATGCAGAGCGGCAGGCTCAGCGGCAGCGGCACCCCCACCCAGTCGAGCGGATGGAGCCAGAGCAGCCAGCGGTGGCTCACCAGCACAGCCGCCCCGCCCCACAGGGCCGCCCCAACCGGCGTGGTCTGCCCCCACAACGGCACCAAGGCCAGCCACAGCAGGGGAGGAAAGCCCCAGGGGGCGAAGGTCAGGCCCGCCAGGCCCCCCGCCAGCAAGGCCGTGGCTGGGGCCGTGAGCGGACGCGAGAACCAGGGTAACGGCCGGTCATCGCCCATGGCTTGGGTCCAGGGCGGGAGACCAGGATGGAGCACCGAAATCTGTTGCCATGGAACGGGACAATCTGCTGCAACAGCTGCTGCTGCGGGGCCTCGGCACCAGCTCGATGGTGGCTGAGCGGTTGCGCACCGTCACCCAGTCGTGGGTGACCAGCGGCTGGCTCGATCCCGGCCAGGCCACGGCGCTGGTGGACGACGTGATGCGGGCGCTGCGGGGAGACAACCCCGAACTGGAAAAACAGGCCGGCCGCACGGTGGAGCGCAACGTGGAGTCGTTCCTGCAGGACGTCGGTCTGGCGCGGCAGAAGGAGGTCGACGAGCTGCGCGGGCGCATCGACCGACTGGAGCAGGCCCTGCGCGCCCGCCGGGAGGCGGGGGACAGCAGTGACTGAAGACGACCTCCGGCGGGAACCGCAAGGCCCGCTGGCAGAATCGGGTCTGCCACCGTTCGTGCCTTGACCCGCCCGTCCGCCATGCGCGACATCCTGATCAGCTCGACCCTCTGCGTCGCTTTCCTGCTGGTGGCTCTTGTCAGCCAGCTGGTGGCCCCCAGCACGGTGGAGGCGGCAGGCACCAGCGCCGCGCTCGCGAATCCGGCCACCACCACCAACGCCGTGGCCCCGGCTGCCGGCAGCGCGCAGCCTGCCGCGGCCATGGCCGTGAACCGCTTCGAACTCGACCCCGACGACCCCAACCCCACCCTCTTCGCCATGGCTCCTGACTCCAGCACCGATTCTTCCGTGGCCCAGGGAGGCGGCGCCGGCGCTCTCGGCGGCGAGATGGTGGCAGAGAAGGAACGGATCACCCCCAGCGGGCTGCGCATCGTTGATGTCTCCATCGGTGAGGGCGCCGAGGCGATCAGCGGCGAGAACGTCCTGGTGAACTATCGCGGCACCCTTGAGAACGGCCAGGAATTCGACAGCAGCTATTCCCGCAACCAGCCCTTCAGCTTCCCGCTCGGCGCCGGCCGGGTGATCAGGGGCTGGGATGAAGGGGTGGCCGGCATGAAGGTGGGCGGCAAGCGCAAGCTGGTGATCCCTCCCGATCTGGCCTACGGCGAGCGCGGTGCCGGCGGCGTCATCCCTCCCAACGCCACCCTCATCTTTGAGGTGGAGCTGCTGCGCGTCGGCGGCTGATCCGCCCCCGCACTGGCGGCATTGTGATGGGTGCGATTGTTAAAATAATCACACCAGCGGGCAGGTTCACACCGGCGGAAGGGTTCGCTCCGCGGATCGCTCCACGCGTGAGCCCGTCTCCGCTTCTCTTTTCTTTCGAACCCACCAATGGCTCATCAGCTGCCTGCGCTTCCCTACGAGCTCGACGCGCTCGAGCCGCACATCTCGCGCCAGACCCTGGAGTTCCACCACGGCAAGCACCATGCGGGCTACGTGGCCAACCTCAACAAGATGGTGGAAGGCACCGATCTGGAAGCCAAATCCCTTGAGGATGTGATCCTGGCGGTGGCCGGCGATGCCGGCAAGGCGGGCATCTTCAACAACGCCGCCCAGGTGTGGAACCACACCTTCTACTGGCAGGGCCTCAAGCCCGGCGGTGGCGGTGCCCCCACCGGCGCCCTGGCCGACAAGATCACCGCCGATTTCGGTGGCTTCGATGTGTTCACAGAGCAGTTCAAAGCTGCCGGTGCCACCCAGTTCGGCAGCGGCTGGGCCTGGCTGGTGCTCGATGGTGGCATCCTCAAGATCACCAAGACCGGCAATGCCGATCTGCCCCTGGCCCACGGCCAGAAGGCCCTGCTCACCATGGATGTGTGGGAGCATGCTTACTACCTCGATTACCAGAATCGCCGCCCCGATTACATCTCCACCTTCCTCGACAAGCTGGTGAACTGGGACTTCGTGACTGCCAATCTGGCTGCCGCCTGAGCCCTCAGGGCTTCGCCCCCGGCAGCACGGCTGTCGGGGCAATCCACATGGCATCGCCATAGGAAAAAAAGCGATAGCCCTCGTTGATCGCCGTGGCGTAGAGCTCCAACAGCTGCGGGCGCCCGATCAGGGCGCTCACCAGCAGCAGCAGCGAGCTCTGCGGCAGGTGGAAGTTGGTGATCAATCCTTCCACCACCCGAAAGCGAAACCCCGGCTGAATCACCAGGGCCACCGGCCCTTGAAAGGGCTGCAGCACCCCATCCGCTGAGGCGGCAGCGGCCCCTTCCACTGCCCGCACGCTCGTGGTGCCCATGGCGATCACCCGCCCGCCCACAGCGCGTGTGGCCGCCACCGCCCCCACCACCTCCGCCGACACCTCCACCCACTCGCTGTGGAGTTCGAGCCCGCTGAGATCTTCCGTTTCCACCGGCCGAAAGGTGCCCAGCCCCACGTGCAGCGTGATTGCCACGAGGCGCACCCCCCGGGCCTTCAGTGCGGCCAGCAGCTCGTCGCTGAGGTGCAGCCCCGCCGTCGGCGCCGCCACGGCACCGGGTTTGTCGGCGTAGCGGGTCTGGTAGCGCTCGTCGTCGCTGCTGTCCTGCTGGTGGATGTAGGGCGGCAGAGGCATGCTGCCGAAACGGTTGAGCAGGGCCTCGATGGCCGCGGCATCCACGCAGTGGGGCGGGAATTGGATCACCCGGCCACCGCTGGCTTGATCCACCTCCAGCACCGTGACCACCACCGCCGCTTCCCCAGCGGCCTGTGCTGCCGGTTCCCCAGCAGCACCGAGCGCCGGTCCATCAGCGGCCTGCAACTGCAGCTCCAGCTCCAGTTCCTCGCCGGGATGCAGGCGCTTGGCCGGCCGCGCCAGACACAGCCAGCGCCCTTCACCGCGGGGTTCCAGCACCAGCAGTTCCACGGCTCCACCGGTGCGGCGCCGCGCCGCCAGCCGTGCCTTCAGCACACGGGTGTTGTTCACCACCAGCAGGTCACCGGGCTGCAGCTCCTCGGCCAGATCCCACACCGTTAAGTGCCGCGGCGATTCCGGCGCCGGCTCCACCGCCAGCAGCCGGGCCGCATGGCGCGGTTCCACCGGCCGCTGGGCAATGCGCTCCTCGGGCAGATCGAAGGTGTAACTGGAGAGCAGCGTGTCGAGATGGCGCGGTGAGCCGGCGGCAGGATGCGATGCGGCAGGGTTTGACATCGTCGATTCAGAGCGCCAGGCTTTCGGGCCGGTGTTCGATCAGGTCGGCCAGATCCTTGAGGAAGGCCGCCCCGTGGGCGCCATAGATCACGCGGTGGTCGGCGGTGAGGTTCACCTGCATCTGCCGCTTGACGGCGATCGAGCCATCGGCGTTGGCCACCACCGTGGGCCGGGAGGCCGCCACCGCCAGGATCGCGCCGGTGCCGGGCGGCAGGATCGCATCGAAGCGATCCACCCCGAACATGCCGAGATTGGAGAGTGTGAAGGTGCCGGTGCTGTATTCGTCGGGCTTGAGTTGCTTGGTGCGGGAGCGAGCCACCAGATCCGCCCAGTTGCGCGACAGGCTGTAGAGATCGGTGCGGTCGGCTTCCTTCAGCACCGGCGTCACCAAGCCGCCATCGTCCATGGCCACGGCGATCGCCACATTGACCGTGGCGGGGTACACCATGCCGGCCTCGCTCGCTGCCGCATTCACCTGGGGATGGCGCGCCAGCACCACACCCACCGCCTTGGCCAGCAGGGCCGTCATCGTGACGCCCTTGTTCTTCACCTGCTTATAGAAAGCATCAAGCCGATCGGTGGTGATCGTGTAGCCCACGTGGAAGCAGGGCACCGCGAGGCTGGCGAGCATGTTGCGGTTCACTGCCCCCTGCAGGGTGGTGAAGGCCACCGTTTCTCCCGGGCGGCCGAAGCTCTGGCCGGCGGGAGCGGCAGAGGCGCTGGCAGCAGCACTGGCTGAAGCCCCTGCAGCAGACGGAGCGCCGGCGGCAATGAAGGGCGCGCTGCCTTCGGCCACCCGAGGCACCGAGGCGGGCTGGCCGGCGGCCCGCTCCACGTCCTCGGCCTGGATGCGGCCATGGGGGCCGCTGCCCTTGAGGGCTGCCAACGTGACGCCGAGCTGGCTGGCCAGCTTGCGGGCGCGGGGGGTGGCCACCACCCTGCCGTTGCCCGCCGCTGTTGCCGCCGCCACAGGCAGAGTGGCGGCGGCAACAGCCGCTGGCGCCGCTGCAGGAGCCACGGCGACCGGAGCCGCTGGCGCAACCGGTTCGGGAGGGGCGGGGGCGGCCGCAGGAGCGGGCGCGCTGGGGGCCCCGGCCTGGGCAGCGGCGATCTCCGCTTCGCTCTCCACAATCAGGCCGATCGTTTCACCCACGGGCGCCGTGCCACCGGCCTGCATCAGCACGGCGGCCAGGAAGCCCTCCTGGAAGGCCTCCACGTCCATGTCGGCTTTGTCGGACTCCACGACCAGGACGGACTCACCGCGCTCGACGCGGTCGCCGGGCTGCTTCAGCCACTCCACGATCTTGCCCTCCGTCATCGTGGAGCTCAGGGCGGGCATGAAGATTTCGTAGGTTGCCAAAGTCCTGGTTCCGATGCAGCCGGCGAAGGGATTTTACGCGCGTCGCCGCCGCCTCCCCAGCCGCCGCCCCCGCCCCGAAGCTCAGCCCCCCTCGATCGCCTCCACGACGCCATCGCGCACCAGCACAGCCGCCTGGAGCTTCTGCACCAGGTTGTCGCCCACCTTGATCTTGCAGGCGCCTTCGATCTGGCCCTGGTCCACGATCTGCTCGAACTCCAGTTCGCGCACCTGGCGCTGCTGTTCGAGCATGGCGCGCTTCTGCTCCTCCAGTTCGCTGCGCTTGGCCGCCACCTGTTGCTGCACCGAGCCCACCTGCTCCTGCACCCGTGGATCGAGCGGATTCATGCTCTGGCGGCGGATCTCATCCACCAGCTGCTGGCCCTCCTGCTCCAGCTGGGCGAGCTGCTGGTCGGTGTTGGCGACAGCGCCGCTGAGCTCTCGCTCGGCATCTTCCTTCCAGCGTGGTGTCACCACCGCCCGCACCGTGATGGTGCGCTTGATGGTCAGCGTTTGGCCGTCGGACATGGGGGGTTGGTAGCAGCCACCAGGCTGTCAGCCGGTGGAGCATGGGTCAACCGGCGTAGATGGCCTCCACCGCCGCCTGGTCCCGCTGGGTGATGCGGTCGCGTCGTTGCTTGAGCGTCTGGGTGAGCAGGCCGTTGTCGATCGTGAACGGCTCCACCAGCGCCACCCCAGCCAGGCGTTCATCGGGGCGCGAACCGGCGCGGGCTGCCAGCAGCCGGTTGAACTCACCTTTGAGGGCGCGCAGCAGCAGGGCATCAGTGGCACCAGCACCAGCACCGGCACCGGCAGGTGCCGGCAAGCCGGCTGCCGCCGCGAAGGCCGCCAGCGGCTCGGCGCGGGGCACCACCAGGGCACCCAGCTGGCGGCGGTCCTGCCCCACCAGCATCACCTGCTCCACCAGCGGATGGGCCACCAGGGCTTCCTCCAGCGGGCCGGGCTCGATGTTCTCGCCGCTGCTGAGCACGATCGTGTCCTTGGCGCGGCCGGTGAGCACCAGGGAGCCATCGGGCAGCAGATGGCCAAGATCGCCGGTGTCGAACCAGCCTTCGGCATCGAGCACGGCAGCGGTGGCTTCCGGCTTGTTGAAGTAGCCGGCCATCACCTGGGGACCGCGCGCCAGCACCCGGCCCCGCTCGCCCCAGCCCAGCGGCGCCCCGCTCTCTTGATCAACGATCTTCAAGGCGGTGTCCGGCAGGGGCTGGCCGGCGCTGCCGCGACGGTTGCGCCACGGCCGGCGGCAGGCGAGCACCGGGCTGGTTTCGGTGAGGCCATAGCCCACCAGCAGTTCGATGCCGATCGCCTCAAAGAAGCTGTCCACGTGCAGGGAAAGGGCACCGCCGCCGCTGATCGCCGTGCGCAGCACCCCCCCCGACAACTGCTGCCGCACCTTCGGCCACAACAGCGCAGCGGCCAACGCCTCCACCGGCCAGCTCGCCGCCGTGAGCAGGGCCGCCGTGAGCCGGGCCAGCGGCGGCTCCACCTGCAGGGTGAGGCCCATGGCGCGGCGGCGCTGCAGCCCATGGAAGCGGCTCACCGCCAAGGCCCGCTCGATCAGGCCGCGGCGCTTGGCAGGCATGGCCGCCAGCGCATCTTCGAAGCCCGCCAGCAAGGCTTCCCAGAGGCGCGGCACGCTGATCATGTAGTGCGGCTTGACCGCCTGCAGATCACCGCGCAGGTGCTTGAGCGTGGTGTAGGTCTGGCGGCAGCCGGCCGCCAGCAGGAAGTATTCAGCGGTGCGCTCGTAGGCATGCCAGATCGGCAGCACGCTCAGCGCCCGATCGCCAGGGCGGGGATTCACGGCCACCCCGAGGGTGCGCAACTGGTGCAACAGGTTGGCGTGGCTGAGCGGCACGCCCTTGGGACGGCCGGTGGTGCCCGACGTATAGAGCAGGGTGGCCAGGCGCTCCGGCGCCAGCGGTGGCAGCGGCGGTGGCGTCACGCCGGCCCCACGGGCGCGGAAATCGGGCCAGCTGAGGCAGGCAACCTCCTCGGGCAGCGGCAACGCGACCTCGCCTGCCGGCTCCTCCAGCAGCACCACGAAACGCAGCCGGGCGAGCTGCTCGGGCGGCAGGGCCAGGCGCTGCAGCAGCGCCGCCGACTCCACCACCAGCCCCACCGCGCCGGAATCTTCGAGGATGTACCGCAGCTCCTCCACCGGCGCCGTGCTGCCCCGCACCGCATCGGCGGCGCCGGCCCGCATCAGCCCCTGGTCGGCGATCAACCAGCGCGGTGAGTTCTCGGCGAACAAGGCCACCACATCGCCAGGGGCCACACCCAGGCAGGCGAAGGCAGCGGCAGCCTGCAGGATCGCGGCGTTGAGAGCGTTGAAGCTGAGCTGCTCGGGCGGGGTGGAATGGGGCGCCTCCAGCGCCACCGCCGCGCCGTAGCGCTGGGCCATCTCCGGCCAGATTTGCTCAAGCCCGGTGATCGGGCCGAGGTCGCCGCGGGCGGCCAGTGCCTGACAGTCCTTCCGGTCACCCGACCAGGAAATTTCCGCCCGTGCTTTCACAGCTTTGCAGCCGATGGTGGCTCAGGCTTAACACCCCCAGAGCCGTTCGGTGGGCTCCGGTGGTCGGAGCGTGAGACCGAACGCCTCCGCGCACGCCCGGCTCAGCAGCGGTTGCACCTGGGCAGGGGTGATCCCGGGGCACCAGTCGCTCAGCCTCGCCACCGCCAGCCCCTTCAGGCCGCAGGGCACGATCGCCTCGAACCCCGCCAGGTCGCAGTTCACGTTCAAGGCGAGGCCGTGCTGGCTGATCCAGCGGCGCGCCCCCACCCCGATCGCCGCCAGCTTGCGCCCCTCCAGCCACACGCCGGTGAGCCCCTCGATCCGTTCCCCGGCCAGCCCCAACTCCGCCAGCACGGTGATCACCACCCCCTCCAGTGCCCGCAGATAACAGTGCAGATCCGCGCCGTGGCGCTGCAGATCGAGCACGGGGTAGAGCACCAGCTGGCCGGGCAGGTGGTGGGTCACCTCGCCGCCGCGATCGATGCGATGCAGAGGTGCGGGGGGAGCCTGGGGATCGAAGCGCAGAAACGCTGTGCTGGCCCCGCGGCCAAGGGTGTAACAGGGCGGGTGCTGGAGCAGGAGCAGCGCTTCGGGAGCGGCGGGGTTGTTCAGCAGGCGCTCGCGCAGCTGCTGCTGCCAGTGCCACGCCTGGGCGAACTCCACCGGGGCTGGGGGTTCAAAACGGATTGCATCGAGAAGCGGATTCATGCGCCTGCCTTCCTATGGTTAGGGGAATCCGATCGCCAAAGGAGCGGTTCGATGAAGCTGTTGATTCACGGTCGCAATCTCGACATCACACCAGCCATCCGGGAATACACGGAAGACAAACTGACCCGGGCGATCAATCATTTCGAGGGGCTGGTCAAGGAGGCGGATGTCCACCTGTCGGTGGCCCGCAACCCCCGGGTTCCCCAGCAGACGGCGGAGGTCACCGTATTCGCCAATGGCCTGGTGATTCGCGCCCAGGAACGCAGCGAAAACCTCTACGCCAGCATCGACATGGTGGCGGGAAAACTCAGCCGCCAGCTGCGCCGCTACAAGGAGCGCCTCACCGATCACCACCAGAGCGAGGTGCAGGAAGCAGACGCTCTCGCCGACGGCGCCGCCGACACCACCGGTCTCACGACCGATCTGTTGGCCGGCCGCGAACCGGAACTGCCGGTGCCGGCGGTGCGGCGCAAGTATTTCGCCATGCCGGAGATGAGCCTGGAAGCGGCGCTGCATCAGCTTGATCTGATCGATCACGATTTCTACGTGTTTCGTGATGAGAAAACCGGAGGGATTCAGGTGCTCTACCGCCGCAATCATGGTGGCTTCGGAGTGATTCAACCACGGGATTCCTGACCCCTTGCGCCACGAACGCCCCGATCTCGCACCGCTCATTGATCACGCGCTCCTCGATCCCCATCATGGGATCGAGGCCGTGCATCGCTGCTGCGACGAAGCCCTCCACTTCGGCTTCGCCGGCGTCTGCCTTGCCTCGCGCTGGCTGGCCTGCGGTCGGGAGCGGTTGGGCAGCGCCAGCCGCGTGCGGTTGATCGGGGTGGTGGCCTTCCCCTTCGGCGCCGTGCCGGCGGCGATCAAACGGGCCGAGGCGGAAGCCGCCGCGGCCGCCGGCGCCGACGAACTCGACATCGTGCCTGATTTCGGCGCCCTCGCCGACGGCAACGGCAGTGCCGTCTACGAAGAGATCGGCGCGATCGTGGAGCTGGGCCTGCCGGTGAAGGTGATTCTCGAGGCTGGCCGGTTGAGCGATCCCGCCCTGGCCCTGCTGGTGGAGGCGGCCATCGATGCCGGCGCCGCCTTTCTCAAGAGCGGCAGCGGCTTCGGTCCGCCGGTGAGCGTGGCTCAGGTGCAGCAACTGCGCGAGCTGGCCCGCGGCCGCGTGGCAGTGAAGGCCTCCGGTGGCATCACGGGGCTGGAGCAGGCCTTCGAGCTGGTGGAAGCCGGTGCCACGCGGCTCGGCACCAGCCGTGGTGTGGCACTGATGCAGGCGCTGCGCAGGCCCGCCACGCCTCCCGGCCCATGAGCAGCGGCGAGTCGCGCCTGGAGGGGCTCGTGCTCAAGAGCGGTCCCCTTGGCGAAAACGACCGCCTGCTCACCCTGCTCACCGACGCCGAGGGGCTGGTGCGGCTGGCGGTGCCGGGGGCGCGCCGGCCGCGCAGCAGCCTGGCGGCGGCGGTGCCGCTGGCCCTGCTCCAGC
>CALFOF010000139.1 GCA_937919075.1 uncultured Cyanobium sp.
TGTGATCGCCTTCTGTCAGAGCGTGCTGGTGCTGGTGGGTGCCGCGGGCTCGCTGCTGCTGCTGCGCCGCTTGCTGGCGCCGGGGCGTGTGTCGTTGTGGGGCGGCTCACTGGCGGCGCTGCTGTTGGCCGCCGGCGGCCGCTGGCTGGTGGCGGCGGGCTGATCACTGTTCACCGGGGCGGGGACGGCCAGGCGCCAGCAGCGGAGCGCCATCCAGGCGGCGAATCGCCACCACCGCAGGCCGCGGTGCACGCCCCGGCACCCCCGACGGCCAATTCGAGCCCAGCGGCACCCAACGCAACTGGTCAAAGGGGAGGCCATCACGGTTCACCAGCCGGTAGCCATGGCCTTCGCGGGCAGCGCCGGCCCTGGTGCCATTCGCTTCGCCAGGGTGCTGCACGGCCAGAAACAGGCTGGTTTCGGCGGCATCGAAACAAGGGCCGCACAGCTCGCATTCCATCGGGCCAGTGGCGAACAGCAGCGCCTCCCCCGCCGCCGGCCCGCTGCGGGGCAGCAGCCAGCAGCCGTTGTTGCCGAACTGCAGGATCTCCCTGCCGCGGCCGGAGTGGTCGGTGACCATCCAGAGGTTGCCGGCGCGATCAAAGGCGAGGTTGTCGGGGTTGGTGAAACCGGCGCCGCCCTGCCATGGCGTGCCGCCGGTGGCCGCCATGCGCCAGCGGAAGCGGCTGCCCGCGGCGGGGCCACCATCGCTGAGCCGCATGATCCAGCCGTGCGGCCAGCTGGCTTCACCGGCCGGGCCGCGGAAGATGGCGGGATCGGCGCGGCCATCGGCATTGGCGCCGCCCGCGGTGAAGGCGATCAGCAAGTCGCCGTTGAGTGGATCGAGATCGGTATCTTCCGGCCGCGCCGAGGGCGTGGCGCCGGCGGCGGTGGCGGCCAGATGGGCATCGATCAGGATCGCCCCCATCCGCTGCTCGCCCTCGCCCGGGTAGAGGTCGCCGAGGGTGGGGAAGCGGCGGCGGTAGTCCGCCACCTGGGCATCGCTGCTGAACGTTTCGGCGCCGGCGCGGCGGCGGTCGCTGTGGGGCAACCGGCAGGCCTGCGGCACGCCGTGGCCTTCGAAGTGGCTGGGCAGCAGCGGATCGACGGCCGTGCTCGGCGTCAGCGGCAGCCACTGGCCGCTGCCGTCAGCGGCGAAGCGGGCCGCCTCCAGGCGGCCGTCCTGCAGCAGGCGGGAGTTGGCGGGGTCGGCGGGATCGCTGATCCGCCCCGCGCTCACGAAGCGATAGAGGTGACCGCCCATGCGGTCGCAGCCGGAATACACCACCAACGGTTGGCCCGCCACCGCCTGCACCGCCACCGCCTCATGGCGGAAGCGGCCCAGCCAGCTGTGCTTCACGGCGGGCTGCTCCGGCCGCTGCGGATCCAGCTCCACCATCCAGCCGTATTTGTTGCCCGCCAGGGCAAAGGGGTTGCCGAGGCCCCTCACCCGCTGCTCGCCGAACTGGAAGGGCTGCTGGGCCGGCGGCGAGGCGCTGCCATCGGCAAACACCGCTTCGGCCACCTGATCCTGGAAGTTTTCCTCCGCGCTCAACACCGTGCCCCAGGGGGTGACGCCACCGGCGCAGTTGGAGAACGTGCCGATCACACGATCGCCGAGGCCATCGTCGTAGCCGAGGCGCTCGCGGGCGCGGAACACCGCCGCCGCCGGCCCGCTCACGCGCAGCAGGGCGGCCGGATCCTCCAGACCGCTGAGGCCATCGATGCGCCGGTCGTAGCGGCCGGGCTCCCGCCGCCAGCTGCCCTCGCCATCACAGCGCAGGGCGATCACGCCGATGCCCAGATCACGCAGGGCCGCCGCCGCCAGCTGGCGGCACTGCCGTGCCAGCGGATCGGTGGGATCCAGCGACGGCACGTCCACAGCACCGCCCCGCTCCAGCAGCGCCTGAATCACAGCGCGGGCGGGCAGCTCCTCACCGGTGGCCTCCTTGAAGCCTTCCAGCCAGGGCCGCGGGCTGATGTACTCGAAGTTGACCGTCAGCAGCGCCAGGCCACCGGCGAGCTCCCGCAGGGCCAGGTAATCGTTGTTGTAGCCGAAGCGGCCCGCCGCCACCGGCTCGCCCCACACCGCCACCAGCTCAGCGCGGTAGCCGTCCGGCACCACCAGTCGGTCGTCGAGCGTGATCGCGCTGAACAGGCGCTGCTGCTCGGCGCCGCTGAGCCCGGCCACCGGCAACGGCAGCGGGCCGGGCAGGGGCTTGAAGGGAAGAGAGCTTGGGGAGGGAGGCCGCCGCGCGGCCGTGCGGGAAAGGGCCTGGGCGGCCGGCAGGTTGGCCCCACCAGAAGCGGCGGCAGCGGCAGCCGAGATCCCCAGGAGGGCCAGCAGCTCGCGGCGGCGCAGGAGCGGATCAGCAGCCATGGGTCATGGCGATGCGCAGCGGGCGCACGCCCCAGATGCCATCGCAATACTGGCGGATGGCGCGGTCGGAGGAGAAGAAGCCGCTGCGGGCGGTGTTCAGCAGCGACCGGCGGGTCCACAGGGCCGGCTGGCTCCAGGTGCGGCTCACCTGGTCCTGGCAGGCGAGGTAGTCGTTGAAATCCGCCAGCAGAAAATAGGGATCGCCCCCCCGGATGGAATCAACGAGGGGGCGGAACAGCTCGCCATCCCCTTCGCTGAAGTGGCCCGCACTGATCAGATCCAACGCCTCGCGGGCGAGGGGCAACGCCTCCAGGCGGTCGTGGGGTGGACCTTTGGTGCGCAGCTCGGCGATCTGTTCGCTGGTGCGACCGAACAGGAAGAAGTTGTCGGCACCCACCTGCTCGCGGATCTCGATGTTGGCCCCGTCAAGGGTGCCGATCGTGAGTGCACCGTTGAGGGTGAACTTCATGTTGCCGGTGCCGGAGGCCTCCAGCCCGGCGGTGGAGATCTGCTCGGAGAGATCGGCCGCTGGATACACCTTCTCCCCCAGCTTCACGTTGTAATCAGCCAGGAACACCACCTTCAGCAGCCCACGCACATCGGGGTCGCTGTTGATCACACCAGCCACGCCGTGAATGAAGCGGATGATCAATTTCGCCATCGCATACCCCGGCGCTGCCTTGCCACCGAAGATCACCGTGCGCGGCACCATGCCATCGCTGTCGCCGCGCTTGAGCCGGAGGTACTGGGCCACCAGTTGCAGGGCATTGAGGTGCTGGCGCTTGTATTCGTGGATCCGCTTCACCTGGACGTCGAACAGGCTGGCTGGATCGATCACCTGCCCGTTGCGCGCCTCGATCAGAGCCGCCAGGCGCTCCTTGGCGGCGCGCTTCGCCCCGGCCCAGCGCTCCAGGAAGGCCGCATCGTTCTGCCAGGTTTCCAGCCGCTGCCAGAGCTCCGGTGCGGCAGGCCAGGCGGTGCCGAGCACTTCATCCAGCACGGCGCCCAGGTCGGGATGGGCGAGGGCCAGCCAGCGGCGCGGCGTCACCCCATTGGTGACATTGGTGAAGCGCTCCGGCCAGAGGCGTGCGGCGTCGGGGAAGAGGCTGGTGCGCACCAGCTCGCTGTGCAGGCCTGCCACGCCGTTGATGCGGTGGGCCGCCGCCACCGCCAGGTGGGCCATGCGTACCCGCTTACCACCGGTCTCATCGATGATCGACAGGCGCCGGAGCAGGTCGTTGTCGCCCGGCTGGCGCAGCCGCACCTCCTGCAGAAAGCGGTGGTTGATTTCCAGGATCACCTCCAGATGCCTTGGCAGCAGCGAGGCGAACAGGGCCAGGTCCCAGCACTCCAGTGCCTCCGGCAGCAGGGCGTGGTTGGTGAAGGCGATCGACCGTCTGGTGAG
>CALFOF010000140.1 GCA_937919075.1 uncultured Cyanobium sp.
GCTGAGTGGCGGCAGCTGGGGCGGACCATCGTGGCCATCATCGAACAAGGGAATGCCGTGAAATGCTGACCAAGCATCGCGGCAAACCTGCCAAAACGTCACGGCGTCTGGCGAGTGAACAGCCCCAGACCGTTGCGATCGAGGTTGCCGACCCGCACGGTGGTGAGTGCTCCGCTGGCCCCGGCCTCAAAGGTGACCGCCGCCGGGCCGAAGGCGTTTTCGCCGCGGGGCTGGTACGAGAAGGTGTTGCCGCTCACGGGCGTGAGCGCGAAGCGCTGCGGCGTCGGGCCGATCAGCAACTCGAGTGCGCCCGCACGGCGGATGATGTCGAGCGGGCCGAAGTAGTCGTTGGTGTAGCGGCCCACATAGCGCTCCAGCGGCAGTGGCGGCGCTGCGACAGCGGGGGCCACCACGGCGGGGTAGTCCTGCTCAAACATCCCCTTGAAGACCCCCTGCAGCAAGGGGAGGTAGTCACGGCTGACCTCCCCTGCCACCGCCAGATCCAGAAAACTGAGCGCCACCGCTTCCGGCAGTCCCATCGGTTGGCCGTTGGTGAGCACCACGATGCCGAGCTGTTCGGCAGGCAGCAGATACACGGCGGTGGCGGCACCGAGGGAAAAGGCACCGGAGTGGGAGAGCTGCACCAGCCCAGCACCGTGCTTGCCCACATTCCAGCCGAGCCCGTAGAGGCTGGCCGCATCGGTGGCGGGATCCGCCGGCGGGATGCTGATCACCTGCGGGCGATGGGTTTCGGCCAGGGCGGCGGCTTTGATCACCGGCTTGCCATCAAAGCGGCCGCCGTTGAGCTGCAGCCGCAGCCAGCGGCCCATGTCCCGCGCTGACGCGCTCACCCCGCCGGCGGGAGATTGCGCATCGGCATCGCGATCGAAGCGCGCCACCCAGCCCTGGGGGCTTGGCACATGCAGCCGGGCGCGGTTGGGCTCGGCGATCCACGCGGCATGGCTTGAGGAGGTGCGTGTCATGCCGAGAGGCTTGTAGAGCCGCTCGCGCGAGACCACCTCCCAGGCGTTGCCACTGGCACGGGCAGCGGCCTCGGCCGCTGCGGTGAAACCGAAGTTGGTGTAGGCGTAAGCGGCGCGGAAGCGGTTGCCTGTCGGCAGAAAGCGCAGCCGGGCCAGCACGGCGTTCCGATCGAAGCCGACGTCCTCCAGGTCGTCGCCGGCATGGTCGGGCAGGCCGCTGCGGTGCGAGAGCAGATCGCGCAGGGTCACATCCGGCGCCGTGCCGGCCGGGCCGATGCGGGCTTCAGGCAGGGTGCGCAGCACGGGGTCGTCCCAGCCCACCACCCCATCCCCCACCAGGGCTGCCACCACAGCGCTGGCCATCGGCTTGGAGAGAGAGGCCAGCTGGAACACCGTGTCGGGGTCGACCGCGCCGGCCTCCCCGGCTGTGCGCACGCCGTAGCCACGCAGGAACACCAGCTGATCGTTGTGCACCACCGCGATCGCCATGCCCGACACACTGGTGCGGCGTTGCATGGAGGTGGCCAGGCCATCAAGGCGTGTCAGGGCGGCGGCAAGGGCTTGCGCGGTGACCCGCTCCGCCGGTGCCTTCGCCTGGGCGGCGGGAGCTGCAGCAACGCCGCCGGCGACGAGGCTGCCGGCGAGGCTTGCCGCCAGCAGGGCGGCCCCCATCAGCAGGCGGGGAAAAGCAAAGGGCACCGACACCAGGGCACAGGCAGCACGGGCGGAAGCTAAGCCCACTGCCCGTGCCTGGCCCGGCGGGCGTCAGGGGAGATCGTGCCTGCCAGCGGGCATACTCATCACGGACCAGCATTTCACGGTGGTGGTGCCTTCGGGCAGGGGTCTCGGGTGGTGGTTCACCTGAGGCCTTTCCATTGGGCGGGGTTGGTTGGCTTGCTCCACTTGAGGGGTCGTTCTGCTGGAAGCGTCGTTCTGGCATCGGGCCTGGAGCAGAACAATTAATCGCTCTTGCGTCGATCAAACACCGGCAATGACGAACGGAAATGACGCCGGATGATCTGCAGGGCATCGCTGGATCGAACGCCCAGTTGTAGGCAGTCGATCGCAGCTGGATCCAGCCACCATGGCGATCTGGCCTAAATTCACAATCTCTGCGCTACGCAGGCATGACAGCCAAGCCGAAGCAAGATTTCTTTCTGTTTCTGATTGGCGGTGCTTTTTTCGCCGCCGGGATCTTTCTGTTCACCAATCAGGTGATGGTGGGATCGGCGTTGCGGTTCTCCGGCGGCGGCTTCGCTGGCCGCACCTTCGGTGGCGGATTTGGTGGCGGCTTCAGTGGGGTGGTGGCCCAGGGGGTGGGTGAGGGCTTCGGCCTGCTGGTGTTACTCCTGGGCATCGGCGTCTGCCTGCTGTTCTCCGGCACCTACCGCCGCGCCGGCTGGTTTCTGGTCTGGGCGTCTTCGGCGGCCGTGGGCGTGGGGGTGCTGCACAGCCTCTTCATCAGCTTCCGGCCCACCACGCTCTGGAGCCTGGCCACGATGGTGGTGATGATTGCCGCCGGCGGCGGCCTTGCTGCCGCCAAACGGGAACTGGAACGTCTGCACCGGGAGCTGGAGCGCTCGGGCAAGCGCTGACGGCCAGCACAGCCATGGTCCCAATGCCCCGACCGGAACCATCCCGCCAAGCCGCCACAACGGAAGGACGAATCAACGGGTGGCCCAATCAACGGGAGATTTGGCCAACAAGGGGCCCGATCAGCTGGAGGCGGAGGTGTAAAACCGCAGGGCATAGCGCCAGATGGCGCGGCTGATCACCAGGCAGGCGGCGGCCAACACCACGCTGGCGACCATCCAGCTGCCGGACGCCCGCCCCAGCACCGCCTCGGCCGGCACCGTGGTGAGGAAGGCCACCGGCAGCACGAAGGTGAAGAAGGCCCTCAGGCCCGCCGGGTACACACTCACCGGATAACGGCCAGCCACCAGGGTGCTGCGCAGCACTTCGGTGGCGTTCCAGACCTTCACGAACCAGATGCTGGTGGCGGCGATCACAAACCAGAGGCTGTAAAGGATGGCGGCGCTGGCCAGCAGCAGCACCGCAGCGGCGGCGATCGTGCCCGGCCCCAGCACCGCGCCGGCCCGCAGGGCCGCCACCAGGATCAGGCCGGCGCCCATGGCCATCCCCGGCAGCCCCCAGGGGGAGAAGGTGCGCACCGACAACCAGAACTGGCTGTCGATCGGCTTGAGCAGCACGAAGTCGAGGGTGCCGTTCTGTACGTGGGTGACGATCGTGGACAGGTTGGGCTGGAACAGGGTGCTGGTGAGGCCCTCCAGCAGGGTGTAGAAGCCGAGCACCACCAGCGCCGCGTCCCAGCTCCAGCCCCCCAGGTTCTGGCCTGGCCCATAGAGCAGCGACAGCACGAACAGGCTGCCGGCCAGGTTGCCCACTTCGGCGAGCAGCTCCAGCACGAAGTTGGCGGGGTATTCCATCTCCGCCGCCAGCGAGGCGCTCCAGAACCGGGCCAGGGTGCGCAGGTAGCGGTGCATCAGGCCCCCATGGCCGAGTAACGGCGGATGCCGACGCGCCAGAGCAGCAGAAACAGGATCAGAAACAGACCGCTCCAGAGCGCCAGGCCCAGGAAGCCCGCTCCCAGGTTCACCTCGGCTCCCATCAGCACGCGGGCGGGGAAGGCGACTGTGTAGGGGAACGGGGTGGCCAGCGCGAAGGCGCGTACGCCAGGCGGAAAGGTTTCCAGTGGCGCCACCAGGCCCGACAGGAACAGATAAGGAATCAGCAGCAGGCGCTCCAACGCCAGCGCCCGCTCGCTCCAGAAGCAGGCCATGGCGATCACCCCCTGCAGCAGGAAGCGCAGGATGAACGCCGCCACGGTGGCCAGCACCCCCCAGAACACATCCGCGGGATGGGGCCACCACAGCAGGCTGGGCTGCAGCAGGAACAGCAGCGCTAGCAGGGCCGCCACGAACGGCACGCGGGTGACCTGTTCGGCCACGTGGGCCGCCAGGTAGCGCCAGAAGGGATGCAGTGGTTGAAGCAAAAAGGGCGACAGCCGCCCCTGCAGGTTGTCTTCCTCGAAGACGTGGATCACCCACACCACCGTGAACTGGCGCACCACGAAGGCCGCCAGGAAGTAACGGGTGAGCATCGCCGGCGTGAAGCCCGCCGCCTCGCCCGCGCCCGATCCCGTCCAGACGCCGAGCATGATCAGCGGCAGCACCCCGGAGAGCGCCCACAGCGCGATCTCGGCGCGGTACTCGAGCATGTAGGCGTACTGGGTGCTCAGCAGCACCCGCACCAGCGGCCACACAGGCCTGGCGCGGGGCTCACGCGGGGCTGTCATCCACCCGCCCCCGCTCGAACAGCCCACCGATGATCTGCTCGATCGGCGGGTCGCTCACTTCCAGATCCACCACGGCGAACCGCTCCAGCAACTGCGCCACGCTGCCGGTGAGCTGGGCTGCCGGCACCCGCAGGCACACCTGGTTGCCCTGCAGGGATTCCACCTCGCCATGGCCGGTGAAGGCGGCGGCGGGCTGGGGCACGGTCAGCTCCAGCCGCACCAGCCGGTAGGGCGCCAGCCGCTCGCTCAACCCTTCCAGCCGGCCGTCGTAGAAGAGCCGGCCCTGGTGGATCAGCAGCACCCGCTCGCACAGGGCAGTGATGTCGCCCATGTAGTGGCTGGTAAGCAGCACGGTGGCACCGGTGCGCC
>CALFOF010000141.1 GCA_937919075.1 uncultured Cyanobium sp.
CGGTTATAGCTGCGCCAGGCGGGTGCTTGCTGCGAACAACCAGGGGGGAAGCGTCGTTGGCGAGGCGCCAGCGAGAGCCAAAGGCGCACGATGGCCCCGCTGATGCTCAGCGGAAAACAGGATTTGCATGGAACAATGACAGCCGTCTGATGATTTGTTGAGGGTTCATGCCACCCTCAACAGCAGATCTGATGGCTGGGCCGTTTGGTGGCTCGCTTTGTGGATGGTTCGGTGAATGGTTAGCTTGCTGTTCGAAGCCAGCCGGGCGCCTGATGGAGCACGGGCGGGCCATGGCAGGCACGATCCATCTTGAGCTGGCGTTGTTGTGAGCACCAACTTCGTTCATCTGCAGATCTACGACCCCCAGCTGGTGCGGCTGGGGGCGTTGGCGGAGCGCTATTTCCCCGATGATCCGAACACGGCACTGATCAAATTGCGCCAGCTGGGCGAACGGCTTGCGCAGCAACTTGCCTCCCGTTTCGGCATGTTCACGTCGCTGGAAGAAAGCCAGCTGGCGCTGGTGCGGCGGCTGCAGAGCGATGGCCTGATCGATGGTGAGGTGGCTGGCCTGTTTCACCACCTGCGCAAACGCGGCAACGACGCCACCCACGCCCTTGACGGTGACCATGCCACCGCGCTCGGTGCCCTCAAGGTGGCCTGGCAGCTGGGGGTGTGGTTTCACCGCACGGTCACGGATCCGGGATTCCGCAGCGGGCCGTTCCGGCCACCGCAGGCACCACCGGATGAATCCGAGGCGCTGCGGGCAGAGCTGGCCCGCCTGCAGGACGAGCTTGTGGCGTTCCAGAGCCAGGAGGGCGCCCTTGCCGCCCAGCTCGATGCCGCCGAAGCCCAGCTGCTGCAGGCGACGCAGAACCAGCAGGAATGGGAGCGGCTGGCCGAGGAAGCCGAAGCCGACAAGGCGGCGCTGGCCGCCCAGCTCCGGGTGCTTCAGACCAGCGCGGCCCAGCAACCAGCGGCGATAACGGCCCAGCTGCGGCAGGCGGCACGCACGGCGGCAGGGGCGATCGAACTGGATGAAGCGGCCACGCGCCAGCTGATCGATGCGCAGCTGCACCAGTGCGGCTGGGAGGCCGACAGCCAGACGCTTCGCTACAGCCAGGGCACACGCCCGCAGAAGCACCGCCAGCTGGCCATCGCTGAATGGCCCACCAGCAGCGGCCCTGCCGACTATGTGCTGTTCGCGGGGCTCACCCCCCTGGCGGCGGTGGAGGCCAAGCAAGCCCACAAGGATGTGGCGGGTGTGCTGCCCCAGGCCCAGCGCTACTGCCGCGACTTCCAGCCCAGCGCCGAAACGGAGCTCAGCAACGAGGGATGGGGCCCACAAGGGGAGTTCCGCTTGCCGTTTGCGTTCTCCAGCAACGGCCGGCCCTTCTTGCGCCAGCTGCTCACCCGCAGCGGCATCTGGTTCCGCGATCTGCGCCGCGCTGAAAATCTCGCCCTTCCCCTCGATGGCTGGTATTCACCGGAAGGGCTCAAGCAGCTGGCGCGCCAGGACGTGGACCGCGCCCATGAGCAACTGCGGCGCGAAGCCTTCAGCTACGGCTTCCCGCTGCGCCCTTATCAGCGCCGCGCCATCGAAAGCACCGAAGCGGCGATCGGCGCAGGGCAGCGGGAGATCCTGCTGGCGATGGCGACGGGCACCGGCAAGACCAAAACCTGCGTGGCCCTGATCTACCGCCTGCTCAAGACGGGCCGCTTCCGGCGGGTGCTGTTCCTGGTGGATCGCTCCGAACTCGGCAACCAGGCCGCCGATGCGTTTAAGGAAACGCGGATGGAGAGCTTGCAGAGCTTCGCCGACATCTACGGGATCAAGGAGCTCGACGAGAGCGAAACGGACACCGACACCCGCGTGCACATCGCCACCGTGCAGGCGATGGTGCAGCGCCTGCTGCTGGGCACCAGGGAGGACAGGCCCACGGTGGACACCTACGACCTGATCGTGGTGGACGAATGCCACCGGGGTTATCTGCTGGATCGGGAGCTGAGTGAACAGGAGTTGCGCTTCCGTGATTTCAACGACTACGTGTCGAAGTATCGGCGGGTGATCGAAATGTTTGATGCGGTGAAGGTTGGCCTGACGGCCACCCCCGCCCTGCACACGGTGGAGATCTTCGGCAAGCCGCTGTTCGTGTATAGCTATCGCGAGGCGGTGGTGGATGGCTTCCTGGTGGACCACGAGCCGCCGATTTTGATCCACACCGATCTCTCTGCCAACGGCATCTGCTGGGAAGCTGGAGCGGAGGTGAAAACCTTCGATCCGCGCACCGCACAGATCGATCTGTTCACCACACCTGATCAGCTGCGCTTCGAAGTGGAGGCATTCAACCGCCAGGTGATCACCGAATCCTTCAACCGGGTGGTGTGCGGCGTGCTGGCCGATGAGCTGGATCCGTTTTCGGCCTTTAAAACCTTGATCTTCTGCGTCAGCGACGCCCACGCCGATCTGGTGGTGCAGCTGCTGAAGGAAGCCTTTCAGGAGCGCTACGGCAGTGTGGCCGATGATGCGGTGGCCAAGATCACCGGCGCCAGTGACAGACCCAAGGAACTGATTCGCCGCTACAAGAACGAAGCCTTCCCCAATGTGGCTGTCACGGTGGATCTGCTCAGCACTGGAGTGGATGTGCCGGCGATCTGCACCATCGTGTTCCTGCGGCGGATGAACAGCAGGATTCTCTACGACCAGATGATCGGCCGCGCCACGCGGTTGTGTGAGGCGATCGGCAAGGACAGCTTCCGCATCTTCGATGCGGTGGGCATCTACGAAGCTCTGCAGAACTTCACGGAGATGAAGCCGGTGGTGGTGAACCCCAAGGTGAGCTTCAGCCAGCTGATTTCCGAATTCGATGCCACCGAGGGGGAAGACAGTGAACTGGTGCGTCAGCAGTTGATCGCCAAGCTGCGCCGCAAGCAACGGCACCTCAGCGAAGGCGTCGAGGCGGAGTTCCGGCGGCTCACCGGCGAGGAACCTGCCGCGTTCATCAGCCGGCTGCAGCAGCTGCCGCTGGCGGAAGCCCGCCGCTGGCTGGGCGCGAGCTCAGGTCTGGGGGAACTGTTGGATCGGAAGTGGGAAGGCCCCGCCCAGCCCCTGTTCATCTCCGATGACGACGACAGCCTGCGTTCGATCGAGCGGGGCTACGGCAACGCCACCCGCCCGGAGGACTACCTCGATGGCTTCTCCGCCTTCGTACGCGATCCGGGCAACGACCTGCCGGCGCTCACCACCGTGGTGCAGCGCCCCTGGGAACTCACCCGCAAGGATCTACGGGAGCTGAGGCTGGCGTTGGATGAGCGGGGCTACAACGAAGCCACCCTGGCCACCGCCTGGCGCGAAACCACCAACCAGGACATGGCCGCTTCGATCATGGGCTACATCCGCCAGGCGGCCCTGGGTGATCCGCTGGTGCCCTATGAGCTGCGGGTGGAGCAGGCGCTGCAGCGAATCCTGGCCTCCCGGGCCTGGACCACGCCCCAACGGCAATGGTTGCAACGCATCGCCAACCAGACCAAGGCGATCACGATCGTTGATCGTGAGGCACTCGACGACGACGCCCTGCTGTTCCGGCGCGAGGGGGGCGGCTGGCCACGGCTGAACAAGCTGTTCAGCGGCGAACTGGATGGGGTGCTCGTTGAGTTCCAGCGGGAGGTGTGGGCTGCGTGATGCCGCCGGCTGCCTCAACGATCTGCGCCCTGGCCGCACGCCCGATCTAGTCTTGGTATCGACCGTCGCGGGAGGCGAGAGCGATGCGCGCCAAGCTCTTCCGCAACGGCCGCAGCCAGGCGGTGCGTCTGCC
The DNA here is from genome assembly GCA_937919075.1 of uncultured Cyanobium sp. Classification (GTDB taxonomy): domain Bacteria; phylum Cyanobacteriota; class Cyanobacteriia; order PCC-6307; family Cyanobiaceae; genus MW101C3. The sequence continues at coordinate 3,813 of CALFOF010000141.1, forward strand.
GGCTGCCTTTCGCTTCGAGGGAACAGAAGTGGAAATTGAGCGCGACCCTGAAACCGGAGCCGTGGTTCCCACACCCGTGCGGCCATCGGCCCGCGCCTTGCTGGAGCAAAGGGATGCGCTGCTGCAGGAGCCTGGCTTCCGGGCCGAACTGGATGCCTTTTTCGAGGGGTTGCACGACACCCGTTCTGCCGAACCGGTGGAGTTCCCCTGATGGCTGCGGGGAAGCCAAGGCTGATGTTCGACACCAACGCCGTGAGCGCCTTTTTGAAAGGACTTTCGCCGCGGTTGGATGCCTGGGTGCGTAAGCAACGCTGTTGCCTGTCGTCGATCGTGGTGGCAGAGATCCGCTACGACCTGGAGAAGCTGCCGCAGGCCTCGTCGTTGAAGTCACTGGCCGAAGAGACCATCGAGACCCTGGAGATCCTGCCCTGGTCGGAAGCGTGCACGAGGATCTACGGCCGGCTGCGCGCCGATCTCGAACGCAACGGCAAGCCGTTGGCGGCCATGGATCTGCTGATCGCCAGCCACGCCCTGAGCGAAGGCTGCGCCTTGGTGACGGCGGATCAGGCCTTCGGCAATGTGGCTGAACTCAGCCTGGAGGCCTGGTGATGGCAGCAAGCATGGCCAGCCACAGCCACACCCACGACATCGTCGCCAAGCTCTGGAACCTCTGCAATGTGCTGAAGGACGACGGGGTGACGTACCACCAGTACGTGAGTGAGCTCACCTATCTGTTGTTCCTGAAGATGGCGAAGGAAACCGGCACCGAAGCCGGGATCCCCGAGGAATGGCGCTGGGACGCATTGGAGACGCTCCAGGGCCTCAAGCAGATGGAGCACTACAAGTTGCTGCTGCTGGAGCTGGGCAGTTCCGCCAGCGGCAGCTCGGTGCTGGTGCAGGAGATCTTCGCCAATGCCAGCTCGTTCATCCGCAAGCCCGTCACGCTGAACAAGCTGGTGGCGGAGATTGACAAGCTCGATTGGTACAGCGCCCGCCAGGAGGGTCTGGGCGATCTGTATGAGGGCTTGCTGCAGAAGAACGCCGAGGAAAAGAAATCCGGAGCGGGCCAATACTTCACCCCCCGGTCCTTGATCGATGCGATGGTGGCGGTGATGCGGCCGCAGCTGGGCGATGTGATCCAGGACCCGGCGGCGGGCACCGGCGGCTTTCTGATTGCGGCCCAGCGCTGGATCCAGGCGCAACAGGATCTGAGCCTGCTGGATGAGCAGCAGCAGAAGCAGTTCTACGAGCGCACCTTTTACGGCATGGAGCACGTGCAGGACACGCACCGGTTGGCATTGATGAACCTGATGCTGCACGGGCTGGATTCGCTGCCCGACCAAGGGGGCATCCGCTACGGCGACACGATGAGCAGCAACGGCGAGGGGTTGCCGAAAGCGAGCCTGATCCTCACCAATCCACCGTTCGGCACCAAGAAGGGCGGTGGCCTGCCGAGCCGCACCGACTTCACCTTCCCCACCAGCAACAAGCAGTTCTGCTTCCTGCAGCACATCTACCGGGCCTTGGTGCCCGGCGGCCGGGCCGCGGTGGTGCTGCCCGACAACGTGCTGTTCGAAGGCAATGTGGGCAAACAGATCCGCGCCGATCTGATGGACAAGTGCAACCTGCACACGATCCTGCGCCTGCCCACCGGCATCTTCTACGCCCAGGGCGTGAAGACCAGCGTGCTGTTCTTCTCCCGCGGCATAAGCGATCGGGGGAATACTGAAGCGGTGTGGGTGTACGACCTGCGGGCCAATATGCCGGCCTTCGGCAAGCGCACGCCGCTCACACGCGAGCACTTTTCCGACTTTGAGGCGGCCTTTTGGCCTGATCCGCTGGGGCTGGCGCCGCGCATAGCCACAGGGCCGGAGGGGCGTTGGCAGTGCTTCAGCCGTGAGGAGATCGCGGCTCGGGGCGACAGCCTCGATCTGGCCTGGCTGAAGGACGACTCCGCCGAAGATGGCGCCGACTTGCCGGAGCCGGCGGTGCTGGCCCAGGAGGCGATGGTGGAGCTGGAAGGGGCGCTGGTGG
>CALFOF010000142.1 GCA_937919075.1 uncultured Cyanobium sp.
GGCCCGCGTCGGCGGCGAGGCTGCTCAGCAGGCGGGCGGCGGCGCGGCAAAGCGATGGATCCTCCGCAGCCGTGGCGGCAAGGATCGCCGCAAGCGTGGCGGGATCCTGCAGCGGACCGATCCAGAGCGGCCCACTCACCGCCAGCGCCGCCCCAGCCTCGCAACACACCTGCCACTGGCGCAGGCGCAGCAGGCTCTGAACCTGCTGTTCCCCGCAGCTGTGGCAATGGGCCAGCAGGCCGAGCTGCCGCTCCTCGCCCGCCAGGGGCCGGCGGAGGATCCGCGCCGCCGTGCGAAACGTGCGGCCCTCGCTGAAGCCGAACAGCGGCTGCAGGCCCCGACCCATGGCCCAGGCCGTGCGGGCGATCACCCCGAGCTGCAGGCGCAGCGCCAGCTCCCAGCTGGCCGGATGGGCCCGGGCCGCCGCCCCCAGGGTGCGCACGGCGGCAGAACGGTCGTGGCCGGTGGGGGAGCGGCCATCGGTGCTGGCCACATACAGCACACCGCCGAAGGCCACGGCCTCCAGCGCCAGCGGCAGCAAGGCGGTGGGGCAGCCGAAGGCGTCAAGGTCGACCAGCTCAAAGCGCTCCTGCCGCTGCAGACAACCCGCCAGCAACTGCTGGGCGGTGAGGGCGGTGCAGCGCAACTCCAGCCCCGGGCGGTCGGCCAGGGGGGCGAGGTTGGCCTGCAGCAGCGGCTGGCGGTCCGGGTCGGCGTCGTTGGCCCACACCAGCGCCGCCGGGCTCTCCTGGCCATAGCGCAGGGCCCGGATGCCGCAGCCGGTCATCAGGTCGAGCACGCGCAGCGGAGCCGCCAGGCCGAGCTGGCGCGCCAGCAGCACCCCCAGATCACGGGAGGGCCGGGATTCAGGCCGAAAGAACCCCTGACCCGGACGCAGCGCCGCCGAAGCTTCGCAATAGTGAGAGGTGTCTTGCGTAAACCCGCTCCGTTGGTGACATCCCTGGGCCAGCCTGTCTTAACGGCCGGCCCCGACTGGGGCCATGCGGCGGTGTGGCGCTGGCGCGGGCTTGACTGCCACTGGCGGGTGTTGGGCGATCCAGCCGGGCCGCCGCTGCTGCTGCTGCATGGCTTCGCCGCCGGCAGCGGCCACTGGCGCGCCACCGCCGGCCCATTGGCGGCCGCGGGCTGGTGCGTCTACGGCCTGGATCTGATCGGCTTCGGCGCCTCGGCCCAGCCGGCGATGCGCCTCGACAACCGCCTCTGGGCCCGTCAGGTCCAGGGTTTTCTCGAGCAGGTGGTGCAACAACCGGCCGTGCTGATCGGGCATTCGCTCGGTGGCCTGGTGGCGCTCAGCTGCGGCGTGTTCTTTCCCGCCTGGGTGCGGGGGGTGGTGGCCGCTCCGCTGCCGGATCCCACCCTGCTGATGCCCGTGCCGCCGCGGCGGGCTCCCTGGCGGCGCTGGTTGCAACGCTGGGCGGTGGTGCTGCTCTGCCGGCTGCTGCCGCTGGAGCTGCTGGTGCCCCTGATCGCCCGCACGCCGCTGCTGGATCTGGGCATCCAATCGGCCTACAACATCCCGGTGATCGGCGATAGCGGCCTGCGCCAGCTGATCGCCCGTCCGGCGCGGCGCCCCACCGCCGCCTGGTCCCTGCGCGGCATGAGCATCGGCATGGCGCTGCGCCCCCGTGGCGCTACCGCCGCAGTGCTGCTGCAGCGCCTGCGCCAGCCGCTGCTGGTGCTGTGGGGGGAGGCCGATCGCCTGGTGCCGATCGAGGTGGCCGGCGAGCTGCGCAAGCTTCGGCCTGACCTCGAACTGGAACAGCTGGAGGGCGTGGGCCATTGCCCGCACGACGAAGACCCCGCCACGGTGGATCGGCTGCTGCAGGCCTGGCTGCGCCGCCTGCCGATCCGGGCCGAAGACCACGGCTGGGCGCCCGCCCGGACCCCGTGAGGCCAGCGCGTAATTTGGGACACTGACCGCCTGCCGTGCCCGCCGGGAATGATGCACACCCTCTCGGTGCTGGTGGAGGACCAATCCGGTGCCCTCAGCCGGATTTCTGGATTGTTCGCCCGCCGCGGCTTCAACATCGAAAGCCTGGCGGTGGGCCCAGCTGAGCAACGCGGCGTCTCGCGCCTCACCATGGTGGTGGAGGGCGACGACCGCACCCTTGAGCAGATGACCAAGCACCTCAACAAGCTGGTCAACGTGCTCAACGTGATCGACCTCTCCACCATTCCGGCGGTGGAGCGCGAGCTGATGCTGCTGAAGGTGTCGGCGCCGGCCGAAAGCCGCGCCGCGATCCTGGATCTGGTGCAGGTGTTCCGCGCCAATGTGGTGGATGTGGCCGACAACGCCCTGATCCTTGAGGTGGTGGGCGACCCGGGCAAGCTGGTGGCCCTCGAGCAGATTCTCGAGAGCTACGGAATCCTCGAAATCGTGCGCACCGGGAAAGTGGCCCTGGAGCGGGCCTCCGGGGTGAACACCGCCTACCTCAAGACCACCGCCTCGGAGAAACGGGTACCGGCCTGAGACGCCTCAGGGCTGGCCCTTCACCAGAGTGCCGCCTTCGATCACGTTGGCCTTGACCAACTTGTCTCCCTGCTGGATGCGGTCGACCACCTCCATGCCCTTCACCACGCGACCGAACACGGCGTAGCGGCCATCGAGCTCGGGAAGCGGGCGCAGGGCCACATAGAACTGCGCGCTGGCGGAATTGGGATCTTCGGAGCGGGCCATGGCAATGGCACCGCGCTCATGCAGAAGCCGCAGTTGGGACGCCTCAGCCGGATCGGTGAGCTGCTCGCCGTAGCGGGGGATGGCCTTGCCCTTCAAGCCCAGCTCCAGGGGGATGAAGCGGGTCTGGCCGGTGCTGGGGTCGAGGAAGCTGCCGGTGCCGAACAGCTCGGGGCTCACGCCGGGGGTGGCGTTCTGGGGATCGCCGCCCTGCACCACGAACGGCGTGGGCTGGTTCACCACCCGGTGGAACACGGTGTTGTTGTAAGTGCCGCGCCGCACCAGGTCGACGAAGTTGCCAGCGGTGAGCGGGGCATCGGCGCCATTGAGCTCCACCACCACCTCGCCGCGGCTGGTCTGAAGCGACACCACGGCCTTGCCGCTGAGGCAGGGACTGGCCGCCGTGGCACAGCCGAGCGCCGCCTGGCTCTGGTCGCTGCCACAGGCGCTGAGGCCGAAGGGGGTGAACAGCAGCAGGCTCACCAGCAGGGTGCGGGTGAGGGAGAACGCCATCGGCTTCATACGCCCTCCAGAGGCACTTTCAGGAAACGGGCCAGTTCGGCCCCGCTCTGCTCCAGCTCGGCCAGAGGCAGCGGTTCACCCACCCGGGTGAGGGGCAGGTCGCGGCGTCCCTGCACGCGCAGGGCAAGGCGACGACGCGGATTGAGACCGTCGCGCACATCCACCTTGACCGCCTGGATCTCGCGCAGGGGCAGCTCAAAGCTGATCAGGCTGCGGAAGCCGCGGCGGCTGATCGTGGCCGTGCCGTTGCTGCGATCGAAGCGGTTCGCGCCAGCGCCCAGATCGATCGTGATCACGCTCCACAGATAGAGAGCAAGCAGCAGGGCGGCAATGCCGTAGGCCCCCATCACCAGGCCCTGGGGCACCCAGTCGAGGCTGGCGGGGTGGCCGATCGGCAGCAGATCGATTCCCAGCCGGCTGGAGAGGCTGGTGAGCAGGAAACCGGCGCCACCGGCGCTCACGGCCGAGGCCACCAGAAGGTTGGAGAGGCGCCGGGATCCCAGCACGGTCTGCTCCAGCACCTCGGCGGTGTCGCTGGTGCGGGGAGCTGAACGGGCGGCCGGGTCGGGGCGCGGCGGGGAGCCGGCGGAGGAAGAAGCCGGGGGCATGGGGCGGGAATCGTGGCGAAGGCTTGCCATCCTCGCCTCTGTGCGGCGAGGTCGGGGGCAGCAAAGGCGGAACCGGCGAAAGTGGGCCCCACCACTGAGGCGTTCGCCAGAGCCATTCACTACAGCCATTCACCAGAGCCGTGCCAGAGGGCGGTACCAGAGGTCAGCTGCAGAGAGCAGTTGCAGAGAGCAGTTGCAGAGAGGCGTGGACGCAGCCGGGCGCCCGCCGCCGAACAATGAGAAGAATTACTTAAGAACGCTGGCTGCGGCAAGGGTGTCAGCCCATTTCAAGCTGCCTCGCAACGGCGGGTTTCGTTGTTACGATCTCGAGGTATCCCTCAGCTTGGCGGGATTTCCGCACTTTTTCTTCCCATGACGATTGCTGTAGGGCGCGCGCCTTCGGCTCGGGGATGGTTCGACGTCCTCGATGACTGGCTCAAGCGCGACCGTTTCGTGTTTGTCGGCTGGTCCGGTCTGCTGCTGTTTCCCACGGCCTACCTGGCTCTGGGCGGCTGGCTCACCGGCACCACCTTTGTTTCCTCCTGGTACACCCACGGGATTGCCAGCAGCTACCTGGAAGGCTGCAACTTCCTCACCGCCGCCGTCAGCACCCCTGCCGACGCCATGGGCCACAGCCTGCTGTTGCTCTGGGGTCCGGAAGCTCAAGGTGATTTCGTGCGTTGGGTGCAGCTCGGTGGCCTCTGGCCGTTCGTGGCGCTGCACGGCGCCTTCTCCCTGATCGGCTTCATGCTGCGTCAGTTCGAGATTGCCC
>CALFOF010000143.1 GCA_937919075.1 uncultured Cyanobium sp.
CACCATCGGCTGCGGGAGGATCATCCGCCAGGAGCTGGTGAGGATCAGCAAGGCGGTGAAGGATGGCAGCCTTGCCGCCAATCCCGCCCTCAATGCCCTGGCCGACACCCTGCTGGTCAACGGCGGCACGCTTCATCTGATCGGCCTCTGCTCCGACGGTGGCGTGCATAGCCACCTCGACCACCTGGGCGGGCTGCTGCACTGGGCCGCAGGGCGCGGCCTCAGCGACGTCTGCATCCATGTGATCACCGACGGGCGCGACACGCCTCCCCAGAGCGCCATCGCCTTCCTCGACCGCATCGACGGCCAGATCGCCGCTACCGGCGTCGGGCGGATCAGCACGATCTGCGGCCGTTACTGGAGCATGGACCGCGACAACCGCTGGGATCGCACCGAGAAGGCCTACCGATTGCTCACCGAGGCCAGGCCGGCTGACGGCCCGCTCACGGCCCAGCAGGTGGTTCTTGCGGCCTACGACGGCGGCACCAACGATGAGTTCCTTGAGCCCTACCGCCTCAGCCCCGGGCATCTGAGCCCCGGCGATGGCCTGATCTGTTTCAACTTCCGCCCCGACCGGGTCCGTCAGCTGGTGCGCGCCCTTGTGCTCGACCAGTTCAGCGGGTTCTCCCGCGACCGCATCGAGCCCCTGCACCTGGTCACCTTCACCCAATACGAACAAGCTCTCAACGTGGCGGTGGCCTTCCCCCCCGAATCGCTTGATGGCCTGCTCGGCCAGGTGGTCTCCGAACACGGGCTGCGTCAGCTGCGCACCGCCGAAACGGAAAAGTATCCGCACGTCACCTATTTCCTCAACGGCGGCATCGAGCAACCCTTCAACGGCGAAGATCGCCACCTGGTGCCCTCCCCGCGGGTGGCCACCTACGACCAGGCGCCGGAGATGTCCGCCGCTGCCCTCACTGACAGCTGCATCGCCTCGATCAACAAAGGCATCTACTCCCTGGTGGTGATCAACTACGCCAACCCCGATATGGTCGGCCACACGGGGCAGATGGAGGCCACAGCCGCCGCCATCACCACCGTGGATCACTGCGTGGGCCGGCTCATGCAAGCCACCAATCGCCAGGGAGGCACGCTGCTGATCACCGCCGATCACGGCAACGCCGAAATGATGAAGGGCGAGGACGGCCGCCCCTGGACGGCCCACACCACCAATCCGGTTCCGGTGATTCTGGTGGAAGGGGAGCGGCGCAAACTGCCTGGCCACGGCACGGATGTGCGCCTGCGGGAGGGGGGCGGCCTGGCGGACATCGCCCCCACCCTGCTGGAGATCCTTGAACTGCCTGTGCCGGCAAACATGACAGGCCGCTCGCTGATCGAGCCTTCACCCTTGCTGCCTGCCCCTGAGCCCGTGCGGCCGCGGGCACTGCAGGTCTGAAGGCGGCGGGTCGCGGCGGGTCGTCAAGACCGCCAGCCTGAATGCCTCCTGAAGGGCGCAGCGGCCTGGCGTTCGGGCCTGGTGTTTGGGTAGGGTCGGGAGATGATCATCACGGTTCTTTCCTGGATCTGGGCCGCCCTCGGCGTGTTCCTGATCGCCAGCGTGTTGCTGCACAGCCCCAAGGGTGATGGGATGGGAGGCCTGGCCAGCAGTGGCGGGTCGATGTTCAGCAGCGCCCGCAGCGCCGAAGCCACGCTCAACCGCGTCACCTGGACCCTGCTGGCCCTGTTCCTCGGCCTCGCCGTGGTGCTGAGCGCTGGCTGGCTGCGCTGATCCTGCCGTGACACCCATCAAGCGCCGTGGTTTGCTGGCCTCCCTGGCCCTGCTGCTCTCTCCCCTGCTGGGAGGGAGAAAGGCGGCGGCTGCAGGCAAAGCGAGCGATCCCGCCTGGCAACTCAGTGATGCCGCCTGGAAGGCGCGCCTGAGTCCAGCCGCCTATGCCGTGCTGCACCGCGATGGCACCGAGCGGCCGTTCTCCAGCCCGCTCAACAACGAGAAGCGAGCTGGCACCTACGTCTGTGCCGGCTGCCGCTTGCCGCTGTTCGCCTCCACCACGAAATTCGACAGTGGCACCGGCTGGCCGAGCTTCTGGCAGCCGCTGCCGAATGCGGTGGTCAGCCAACTGGATTTCAAACTGATCGTGCCCCGCACGGAATACCACTGCCGGCGCTGCGGCGGTCACCAGGGCCATGTGTTCAACGATGGCCCCCGACCCACCGGCAAGCGTTACTGCAACAACGGCGTCGCGCTCGCCTTCGTGGCCGCCAAGTAGCCAGCTGCTGCGGCAGGGAATGGAGCCGTTGCTGCTCTGCGCGCCACTGTCGATGCGCCACTCCTGCCCCCCCGCGGCACCTTTTCACAGGCACAAAAAAAGAGCAGGCTTTTGGCCTGCTCCGGAGTTACACGGATCGGGGTTGGATCCCCAGGGGTGAGCCTGCGGATCCAGGGACTGGCGATCAGTAGTCGAAGTCGCCGCCCATGCCGCCGCCGCCGCCGCCGGCGGGAGCAGCTTCCTTCTTATCGGGCAGATCAGCCACGATGCACTCGGTGGTGAGCACCATGCCGGCAATCGAGGCGGCGTTCTGCAGGCCGGAGCGGGTCACCTTGGCGGGGTCAACAATGCCAGCAGCCAGCATGTCGACGTACTCGCCGGTGGCAGCGTTGTAGCCCTCGTTGAAGGGCATGCCCTTGACGTGCTCAGCCACGACAGCGCCGTTAACGCCGGCGTTCTGGGCGATCCGCATCAGCGGGGCGGTGAGCGCGGAGGCCACGATGGTGGCGCCGATCAGCTCTTCGCCGGAGAGGTTGGCAGCCGCCCACTCCTCTAGGGCCGGAGCCAGGTGAGCCAGGGTGGTGCCGCCACCAGGAACGATGCCTTCCTCAACAGCCGCCTTGGTGGCGTTGATGGCATCTTCCAGGCGCAGCTTCTTGTCCTTCATCTCGGTTTCGGTGGCTGCACCCACCTTCACCACGGCCACACCGCCGCTCAGCTTGGCCAGACGCTCCTGCAGCTTCTCCTTG
>CALFOF010000144.1 GCA_937919075.1 uncultured Cyanobium sp.
CGCACCCCCGGCCGCCGCAGGCCCCGCGCCGGCACCCACGCGCCAGCGTCCCCTGCCCCGCTCCAGCCGACGGCGCGATTGAGCGGGCTTGCGGCGGAGCACAACCGCTCGTCCCGGGCGAAGGGCCACCCCATGCCACCTACATTTAATTTTCATCAACCGCTTCCAAGGATCTGCGTCCATGAGTAACCTGATCGTGGTGGGATTTCCGAAAACCGAGGACGCTGACGCCGTGCGGCGCGAGCTGGTCAGCATCCAGCAGGAGCACCTGATCTCGCTGGAAGATGCGGTGGTCGTTGAGCACGACGCCGCCGGGGAGGTGCACCTGCGCCAAGCGATCAACCTCACCGCCGCCGGCGCGTTGGGCGGTGGTTTCTGGGGCTCGCTGGTGGGGCTGCTGTTCCTCAATCCGCTGCTGGGCGCTGCCCTGGGTGCCGGGGTCGGGGCCGCCTCAGGCGCGCTCAGTGATCTGGGCATCAGCGACGGCTTTCTGCGCGAGGTGGGCGAAACCCTGCCGAAGGGCAGCGCCGCCCTCTGCCTGCTGGTGCGTGAAGCCACCCCCGATCGGGTGGTGGAGCGCCTGCGCAGCTTCGCCCCCCACGCCAAGCTGCTGCGCACCAGCCTCAGCCATACCGACGAAGACCGTCTGCGCGAGCTGCTCGACAAGACCCGCCAGCAAGCCGAAGCCCTGCGGCTCGGCTGAGCACCGGCACACCGCACCGGCACCTGCCAGCAATCGGCCAGTGCCGGTGCCGGCCTTCAGCCGGCCGCTTTGCGGTGGTGCCTGGCCAGTTCTTCGGGATGGTTCCGGGCCCGCGCGGGAGCATTGCTGTGCCCTTCACCTGGCCCTGCCCCACCTCCGCTGTGGTGCGGGCGGGGCACCTGGAAGTCCCAGCCATTCACACGCAGCTGCTGGTTGACGGGCTCCACCAGTTCACCGGGGAGGTCTTCGGCCATCTGCTCGGCGGAGGTGCTGATCGCCGCTGAGCCTTGCTTCATCGCCCAGAGCAGCTCGGCCCACTGCGCCACCAAGGTGCGCTGTGCCAGAGGCATCTGTCCGCGGGCTTCCAGGGCGGCGCGGCAGCCGTTTTCGTGCCAGAGGGTGTCCACATTGCGGTGGCTGGAGCAGGCCACCTGGGCCACGCCGTTGGCCAGGGCTTCGGCGCTGGGGCGTCCGTCGTGGTTGCGCAGACCGGCCTCGATCAGCAGGCGGCCGCAGTAGATGGCGGAGATGCCGTAGAGGCGGCCCAGATCGGTGAGGCTGAGCCAGGACGTGGACGGGACCATCGGGCGAACCCAAGTCGAACGTCAACATGCTGCCCGGATTGGGGCACCTCGCAACTTGTCAATGCGTCCGCGGGACGTCCGGCGACAATATTGACAAATCTTCACAGGAGCCACTGGGGCCCAGCCAACGCTCCAGCGCCGGGGAGAAGACCTCCCGGATCACCGTGAGCTGATGCCCGCCGCGGAAGAAGCGATAGTGGCGGCTCCAGAACGGACCGCTGCAGCCAAAACCCTGTTCCAGCCAAGGTTCTGTCACCCTGGCCAACCCATCCACCTCGCGGAACAGCTCGGCGCGATCCGCCGTGAGGCTCTGCCAGATCGGCAGCTGGCGGTCGCGCAGATTTTCCTCGGCCTCTGACTGGTTCCACCAGCTTTCGGCCCAGGCCAGCGCCTCTCCGTGACAGCGAAGCCACACTTGACGCCGCAGCAACGGCGAGTCCAGACCGGCCACTTCCGCAGGCATCCGATCGCCATCCCCCGCATCGGGCGCCATGGCGATCAGTTCCACTTCCACAGGGGCACCGGTGAGCAGCTGCAGATGGCGGGTGGGGCTGCCATCGCCCAGCAGCAGCAGCTGCCAGGCACCGCTCAGGCCCGCCGCTGTGCGGCCTGCCTCCACCACCGCACGCGGGGCCGACCAGAGGGCGTGCGGCGAGGGGAACGGTGTGCCGCCACCGCCAGCAGGCGGCTGCTCCCGGGGGAAGACGGAGCGCTCCTCATGGGAGCGGGCGGAGGACGGGCAGAGCGTGCCGCTCATCGGGCTGAGCACTGGTGTTTCACGCTACGCAAGCCGGAGAGGGCAATGAGAGCAGGGGAACCGCCTCCGCAGGAACTCCAGCTCAGGGCCCATCGGTGCTGATGCTCACCTGACGCTGCTGGCCCTGGCGTTCAATCACCACCGAATCGCCACTGGCAGATTGCAGCCGCCAGCCACTGGCGCCGATCGGCTCTCCCACCAATACGTTCGTGGTGGTACCGCCCAGCTGGAAGATCGCCGCGCCGGAACGGCCCTGCACCTGCACCACGCCCATCAGCTCGGGAGCCGGGCCGGAGCTTGCGCTCACCGCCGGCAAGGCCGCAGCGGGTTTGGGGCTGCCGAAGCCACCCACGGTGTCGCCCACCGCCCAGCCGTTGCCGCCGACAGAGGCAGCGGGGGCCGCGCGGGTGATGGTGCCGTTGACGGGCACCCGCAGCGGCCGCGCCGTGGAGGCCTGGCTGGCGGTGCCACCGGAGAGGGGCGCCAGCTCCTGCACCCAGGGCTCCTCC
>CALFOF010000145.1 GCA_937919075.1 uncultured Cyanobium sp.
CTCACCCACCAGGGCTGGCCGGCCGGCTGGGCCTCATCCGCCATCGTCCCTCCCGCCAACCAGGCCAGCAGCAGGCGATCGCGGCGTTCCCGCGCCCCGCGGCGGGCCCGGCGCCACTGCGGCTCCGCCTGCTCAAACACCTCCGCCACCGACGTGCCCGGCAGGATGTCGTGGAACTGCTGAAACAGCAGCGTGCGCCATCCGGCGCCGGCGGAACCAGCTGCCTGCGTATCGCCCGCTTGCTTGTCAGCTGCCAGCGTGTCGTCCTCCGGCGCCGTGATGTCCGCCGCATCGGCCCAGAGCAGCGCCGCCGCCAGGTCGGCCTCGCGCAGCAGCCGTTCCAGGGTGCGGTTGTGGCGTTTCTGGTCGGGCCGGCTGGTGGGGCAGGCCCGGTGCAGCTCCAGGTAGAGCTCGTCGCGCCACACCGGCAGCTGGGCGCGGCAGGGCTCCAGCCGGGCCAGGTAAGGGCGCACGCCGCCGTGGACCTGGGGCGCAGCGGCGGGCTGCTGCTGCCACAGCGCCAGCTGCTCATACATCTCTGCCGTGGGGCCGCCGCCGTGGTCGCCCACGCCCGGCAGCCACAGGGCTTCCGCGTCGCCGGTGGCCCGCTGCCACTCCAGCCGGTAGCGCTCCATCGCCAGCGGGTCGCCGCCGGTGCCGATCGGGGCGGTCATCAGCGCCAGCACTTCGGCGCCGCAGCGTCCCCGCCAGCGGAACAGCCGGTGCGGGAACGGATTCGTGGCATTCCAGGCCAGCTTGTGGGTGCAGAACCAGCGCACCCCGGTGGCCGCCGCCACCACCGGCAGCCCGGCGCCGAAGCCGAAGCTGTCGGGCAGCCAGGCGAGCGGGTGCTCCCACTCCGGAAAGGTGGCGCGGCTGTAGGACTGGCCTTCCTCGAACTGGCGCAGCAGCGAGGCGGTGCCGATCAGCACCGCATCGGTTTCCACCCACGGGCCATTGAGCGGCTCCCATCGCCCCTCCCGCATCCGCGCCCGGATCGCGGCGAACAAAGCGGGGCGGTGCTGCTCTAACCAGGCGTAGAGCGCCGGGGTGGAATGGCCGAACTGCAGCGTCGGGTCGCGCTCCATCAACACCAGCGTCGAGCGGAAGGTGCGCTCCGCCGCCTGCCAGGTATCAGCCACCGGCCACAACCAGGCCAGATCCAGGTGGGCATGGCCCGACACCTGAAAACCGCCCGGCGGCGCCTGCACCGCCCGGGCCCGCGCCTCTGCCGCCTCTAGGCTCAGCGGCGGGCTGGCGGCCGTCTGGCGCAGGGCCGCCAGCTCCAGGGCGGTGGCCAGCAGCAGGCCGCCGGGGTCGCGCCGGTCGAGGGGTTCGGCCTCGATCCGGCTGTGGATCAGGGCGCCGTCGTCGTGCAGGGGGCTGCGCAGCTCCAGTTCCAGATGCAGCGGCTCCCCGCTCCACCAGCGCTGCGGCAGCCGCCAGCGGCAGGCCGCATCGAACAGATCGCCGCGGTGCACCGGCTGCCCATCAACGCGCAGCTCGGCCTCGGCGGCCCACCAGCTCAGCACCAGCCGCGCCACGGCCGGCGGCTGGTCGCGCCACGGCTCCGGGCACACCAGCGTCGTCGTCAATTGCAACGGTTGGCCACCGCGGGGCCAGAGGATCAGGCCACGGGCGTGCCAATCGGGGCGGTAGTGCCGTCCCCAGGCCTCGCCGAGGGCCTCGCGCCACTCCCCATCAGGGAAGCGGCGGCACCAGCGGGGCTGCAGGTCGAGGCAGGAACGTGATCGAAACGTTTCAATCCAGGGGCGAAGCTCGGGATCGAGGCCCTGCGTCATCGTTTCGGGTCGGGTATGACCCATAGGATGATGCCGCTGCCGAAGGGTCGTTCAGGGCCCACCTGGCGCCTGTCACTCCCTGTCACCCGCCGGACCGGACCATGCTCGCTCTCAAGATTTCGGTTTACTCGGTCGTTTTCTTCTTCATCGGCATCTTCGTCTTCGGCTTCCTGGCCAGCGATCCCAGCCGCACCCCCAGCCGCAAAGATCTCGAAGACTGAACCCTGAGCTCCTGACCCAGCGCACCGCGTCCCCCTACGGGCCAGCGCTGGGCCAGTGTTCGCCCTGCCCGGCAGCGGCCTCTGACCATGCACGTCGTGGCAGGATCAGCCGCTGATTGGGAAATCGCGTGCCCTCAGCCAAGCCACTTCGCTGGGCCTTTGGGGTTGCAGGCGTGCTCGCGGCCTGTTCCGGGGTTCCCAGCGTGGAGGCCCGCAACCATCCGCCTTCCCCCCAGCCACAGGCAGCTGTCAGCGCTACGCCTGGAGCAGATCCAGGCACGGAGTTAGCTGCGGGCGACGCCAGCCCAGCCAGTGGAGCCGCGCAACCACAGCCACACACGGGCCCCGCAGCACTGCCGGCGTCCAGCCTGGCGGCGACACCAAAGGAGTCCGGTCTGACGACCACACCGGCGGGTTCCGGTCTGACGGCCACGACCACGAGTGATCCCAGCGACCCTGCCTCCCTTCCCGCCGCAGCGGTGCAGGCACTGGATCCCGGCGCCAACGAAGCCAGTGGCCACCAGGATTCGATTCCCAGCCAGGGCCAGGATCCCAGCCCGGTGCCGCTGCCTGGCGGTGGCCCCCCAGCAGATCTGGCGCCCGCGCCGGCGGCAGCCGCCGCCTCCCCTCCCCTGCTGCTCGACATCACCGCCGATCAGCAGGGCTTCGATCTGGTGATCAACCGCTATGTGGCCACCGGCAATGCCTCGGCCCTGCTGTCCGGCGGCCGCCTGATGGCCGAGCGGATCGAATACGACACTGTGAACCGCACCGTGTACGCCACCGGCAGCGTGCGGTTTCAGCGCGGCAACCAGTTCCTGCAGGCCAGCAAGCTGCGTTTCAACCTGATCGAAGGCCGTGGGGAGATGGAGGACGTCTACGGCGTGCTCGACCTCACCACCTCTGTTGTGGATCTCAATCCGGAGGTGCCCCCGGCCGAGCCCCTGGGGGCGCCGCCGCCACTGGCCTGCCCCACCGAGCTGCCGCCGATCCCGAACTGGCACCCCTACCCCTGGGCGGCCACGGCCTGGGCCGGCCAGACCACCAACGCCGGCTTCGGCGAAACCTTCGTCTTCCAGGGGGCCCTGCGCCAGGACTACCTGCTGGGCGCAGGCCTGCAGCGGCGCCTGCTCCAGGCCGGGCCCTTCGCCCTCGAGCTCGATCTCAACCTGCTGGGGCACAAGGCGGCCGCCGAAAACAGCGCCGGCATCGCCGCCCAGAGCTTCGGAGAAATCACCGCTGGCATCGGTCTGCGGGCCTGGCTGCAGCCCTGGCTCAGCCTGGGCTTTGTGCAGGGGGTGAGCCTCAACACCAGCTTGAGCAACTTCGAGTGCGCCACCCGCGAGAACTGCGCCCAGCTGCTCAACTACCTCGCCTTCGAGGTGGAAGGGGCGTTCTCGCCGGAGTGGTCGGTGGTGGGCCGGATTCACCATCGCTCCGGTGCCTTCGGCGTTTACAGCGGGGTGCGCGAAGGCAGCAACGCCTACCTGATCGGCCTGCGCCATCGCTTCGGCAGCCAACCCGCCCGTGCTGCCAGCCCGCAGGCCGAACTGCTGCCCCCCAAGGGCTGCCCCAACCGCGGCGCCGAGCCGCCCGAGCGGCCCCGCTCGCTGGCCGAGGCGCTGGAGCAGGTCGCGATGGGCGGCAGCGCCCCCGCCGAGCCCCAAGGCCCCACCGATCCTGCTGCCGGAACAGGTGCCACCGCTGCTGGCCAGGCGCCACAGCGGCCCAATTTCTACGCCATGCGCGCTCAGGAAGAGGAACGCCGCAAGGCGATCGCCGGCCTCACCGATCAACGCATCAGTGATGTGCAAGCGCGTGAAGGCCTGTCCTCCGAGCGCCGCTTCGGCGTTCCCGGGGGCGGCAACATCGGCGACAACAACAACAACAACAACGACTTCGGGCCCGCCAGGCCGCCCCAGGTGCGGCGGCTGGAGAGCAATCGACGCCCGAACCTGGTGGACGGCACCCTCACCCGGCTGCGCTTTCAGGCCGCCCGCGCCGTGCTCACCGCCGAAGGCTGGCGGGCCGATCGGGCCAGCTTCACCAACGACCCGTTCACGCCCGCCCAGTCGTGGATGGATGCCGACGACGTGCTGGCCGTGCAGGACAAGAACGGCGACACGGTGATCACCTCACGCCGCAACCGTCTGATTTTGGAAGATCGCCTGCCGATCAACGTCACGAGCAGCACCCGCATCCGCAAGGAGCAGGAGGTGGAGAACCGCTGGGTCTTCGGCGTCGACAACGAAGACCGCGACGGCTTCTTCGTGGGCCGCCGCCTCAAGCCGATCGGCATCGGCCAGCGCGGCATCCTGGAGCTGGAGCCCCAGTTCCTGCTGCAACGCGCCTACGAAGGCACCACCAACAGCTATCCCCTGCCCGGCCAGTCCGCCGGGGCGAATCCCCAGTCGCAGCCCAGCACCCTGGGCGATCTGTTCGGCCTGGAAGCGCGCCTGCAGGCGCCGGTGTTCGGCTTTGACGCCGACCTCAACCTCGACATCTCCACCTTTGATCCCAGCAATTTCTCCAACGGCACCCGCAGCTGGGGCGAACTGGTGCGCCCGCTCACGCTGCCGCTGCTGGGTGATGTGAAGTCACGCATCTTCGGCGCCTACCGCTTCCGCATCTGGAACGGAACGCTGGGCGAGCAGGACGTCTACTCCGCCTACGGCACCTCGATCGAGCGGCGCGGCGTGCTGCCGCCTGTGGGAACACTCAGCAACAGCTACTTCTGGCGGCTGGGCGTGGGCAACTACCAAAGCAACGAGTTCTTCGAGAACGGTGGCGAATCCCAGAACTTCGCCCAGCTATGGCGCGGCAACGCCTTCGGCGCCATCAACAGTTCCATCACCCTTTGGCGCGGCCAGCCGCTGCCCTCCACCCCAGAAGGGGCGCTGCGCTATTCGCCGGTGCCGATCGTGCCGGGCCTCACCTTCAACACCAACATCTCAGCGAGCCTCGCCTACTTCGGCGATGGCACCCGTCAGAACGTGTTCTCGCTCTCCGGCGGGCCCACGCTCACCCTGGGCCACTTCAGCCGGCCCTTCCTCGATTACACCCAGCTCACGATCACGGGTGGCATCAGCGTGCGCGATGGCCTCAGCCCGTTCGCCTTCGATGCCGCCGTGGATCTGGGCACGGTGGGCATTGGCCTCACCCAGCAACTGGTGGGCCCGCTGGTGCTCGATGGCGGCATCGGCGTGAACGTGGATGCCAGCTCACCCAACTACGGCGAGCTCACCGGCTCGTTCGTTGAACTGCGTTGGCAGCGTCGCTCCTATGCCTTCAGCGTCTACTACAGCCCCTTTGAAGGGATCGGCGGTGTGCGCATCCGCTTGAACGATTTCGGCTTCAGGGGTACCGGCGTGCCCTTCGTGCCCTACCAACAACGCATGCGCGGCAACACCGGCGACGGCCTGTTCTGAGCGAGCGGCTGATTGCGCTGCAGCGGCTGTGGCCGGGGCTACCGCCCCGGCCCGGCTCAGAACCCGTTCAGGTAGGGCAGCCGGGCGACGGTGGCCACCAGGGCGTCGTCGTTGGCGAGCAGCTGGCCGGTGGCATCCCACTGGCCGGTGGTGAGCATCTGCCGCGGCCCGGGCGCCAGCTCCAGCGCCCACACCTGATCGCCGCAGCGCAGCTCGGCGGCCTGCACATCCAGCAGGAAGGAGGCGGTGGGATGGGCGTTGGCATGGGCCTGGATGGCCAGCATCTGTTCGTGGCCGCTGGTGAGGCAGGGCAGGCCAAGGGCCAGGCCGTTGCCATGGAAGATTTCAGCGAAGCTCTCGCCGATCACCGCCCGCAGGCCCCAGCGCATCAGCGCCTGCGGCGCATGTTCGCGGCTCGACCCACAGCCGAAGTTGCGGTTCACCAGCAGCAACCGGGCACCGCTGTGCTCGGGGCGGTCGAACGGATGGCTGCCGCCCAGTTCGCTGCGGTCGTCGGCGAACACCTGTTCCCCCAGGCCTTCGAAGGTGACGCACTTGAGGAAACGGGCCGGGATGATCCGGTCGGTGTCGATGTCGTCGCCGGCGAGCACCACCGCGCGCCCTTCGACGCTGGGGATCGGTCCGATCGGAAAGCCGCTGGCGGTCACCGCGTCGGTGAGGGGGGGCAGGGAAGGGGAAGCGATCACGGCGTCAAGTGGTCATGGTGGGTCAGCTGGGTCAGGCGGTGAGGGAAGGCTGGCGGGAGGCAGCGCTGGCACTGCGGCCGGTTTCGGCGAGCAGCTCGCGCACGTCGGTGACGTGGCCGCGGACGGCGGCGGCGGCCACCATCGCCGGGCTCATCAGCAGGGTGCGGCCACTGGCGGAACCCTGACGGCCCTTGAAGTTGCGGTTGCTGGAGCTGGCACTGATCTGGCGCCCCTCCAGCCGGTCGGGGTTCATCGCCAGGCACATCGAGCAGCCGGGTTCGCGCCACTCAAAACCGGCCTCGCGGAACAACTGATCGAGTCCTTCGGCTTCAGCGGCGCGGGCCACCTGCTCGGATCCCGGCACCACGAACGCCCGGATGCCCGCCGCCACGTGGCGGCCACGGGCCACCAGGGCGGCGGCGCGCAGGTCGCTGAGCCGGCCGTTGGTGCAGCTGCCGATGAAGCAGACATCCACCGGCAGGCCGGCGATCGCGGCACCGGGGCTGAGGTTCATGTAGCGGTAGGCCTCCTCAGCGATCGGCCGCTCCTGGGGATCGAGCTGCTCGGGGGTGGGCACCGCTTCATCCACGCCGATGCCCTGGGCCGGCGTGATGCCCCAGGTGACCGTGGGCGACAGCGTGGAGGCATCGAAACGCACCTCGTCGTCGTAGCTGGCGTCAGCATCGCTGGCCAGGCTCGACCACCAGGCCACCGCCCGCTCCCAGGCAGCGCCGGAGGGGGCCATCGGCCGCCCCTCCAGGTAGGCGAAGGTGGTGGCATCGGGGTTCACGTAGCCGCAGCGGGCGCCGCCCTCGATCGCCATGTTGCAGAGGGTCATGCGCTCCTCCATCGACAGGGCCGCCACGGCGGGGCCGGCGAATTCATAGGCGTGGCCGACGCCGCCCTTGACCCCCAGCACCCGGATCACGTGCAGGATCAGATCCTTGGCATACACGCCGGAGGGCAGGGCGCCATCCACCCAGATGCGGCGCACACGCAGCTTGTTCAACGCCAGGCTCTGGGTGGCGAGCACGTCGCGCACCTGGCTGGTGCCGATGCCGAAGGCGATCGCCCCGAAGGCGCCGTGGGTGGAGGTATGGGAATCGCCGCAGGCCACGGTCATGCCGGGCTGGGTGAGGCCCAGCTCAGGGGCGATCACATGCACGATGCCCTGGCGGCCGCTGCCGAGCCCGTACAGAGGGATGGCGTGGGCGGCGCAGTTGCGCTCCAGATTCACCAGCATCTCCTCGGCCAGGGGGTCGGCGAAGGGCCGGGCCTGGGAGGTGGTGGGCACGATGTGGTCCACCGTGGCAACGGTGCGCTCCGGGTGGCGCACCCCAAGCCCGAGATCCCGCAACGCGGCGAACGCCTGCGGGCTGGTGACCTCATGGATCAGGTGAAGGCCGATGAACAACTGGGTGGAACCACCCGGCAGTTCCGCCACGCGGTGGAGGTCCCACACTTTGTCGTAGAGGGTGCCGGCGCTCACCGTTCGTCCCCATGTGTCAGAAGACACCCTAAAACCGAGGGGAGCGGGCGGTCGGCAGCGCCGATCTGCGGCAGGAAACGCGCACAGGTGAGCTGGCAGCGGCTGGCCGGAATCAGGCGGGCGCGCTGAGTTGCAGCCGCAGGCGGTTGAGCGCCTCCCCGGCGGTGACGGCCTGGATCCAGGCGCGGCCCCTCGAGCTGCCGAAGCGCACCGCCTCGCTGCAGCTGCCCTGGGGGCCCGCCAGGCCGATGTGCACCAGGCCCACCGGCTTCTCGGCGCTGCCGCCGCCAGGGCCGGCGATGCCGGTCACCGCCACTGCCCAGCTGGCACCGGTGCTGCGGCGCACCCCTTCGGCCATGGCAATCGCCACCGAATCGCTCACCGCACCGTGGCGGTCGAGCGCGGCGGCCGTGACCCCCAGCAGCTGTTGCTTGATCGTGTTGGCGTAGGCAATCACCCCGCCGAGGAACACATCAGAGGCGCCGGGCACCGCCGCCAGGGCCGCGCCGATGCCACCGCCGGTGCAGCTCTCCGCCACCGCCAGCGTTTCCCCCCGGGCCCGCAGCAGCGCCAGCACCACCGAGGCCAGGCACTCCTCATCGGCGCCGAAGCAGAGGCGGCCGGTGCGGGCGCGCAGCTCCGCCTCGAGGGGCGCCAGCAGCGCCGCAGCCTCTGCAGGGCTGGCCGCCCGTGCCGTCAGCCGCAGTTTCACGTCACCGATGCCGGCATAGGGGGCCACGGTGGGGTTCTCGAGGGCCAGCAGATCAGCCACCTGCTCGGCCAGGGTGGATTCGCCGATTCCCCAGAACCGCAACAGCCGGCTCTGGAAGCAGGCTCCTGCCAGGCCCTGTTCCTGCAACCAGGGCACAGCGCTCTGCTGCCACATCGGCCTCAGCTCGCTCGGTACCCCTGGGAAGGTGAGCACGGTGAAGCCGGGCTGGATCCAGCCTGCTGGCAGGGAGGCGGGCGGCGGGCTCCAGAGCATCCCTGGCGCGGTGCCGGTGGGGTTCGGCACCACGCGGGCGCCCTCGGGCAGCAACGCCTGGCGGCGGTTGCTGGCGGCCAGCGGCCGTCCCCGGCCGGCCAGCTTGGCCTGGATGTCTTCCCACACCTGCGGCACCTCCAGCAGCGGCGTGCCGAATGCCGCGGCGATCGCCTCGGTGGTGAGGTCGTCGGGGGTGGGGCCAAGGCCACCGGTGCAGATCAGTAGACGGCTGCGGGCCGCGGCCTCCCGCACCACCTGGATCAGCCGCTCGCGGTTGTCCCCCACCACGGTCTGGCGGAAATGCGGAATGCCGAGGGCCGCCAGCTCTTCAGCCAGCCAGCGGGCGTTGCCGTTGAGGATGTTGCCGAGCAGCAGCTCGGTGCCGATGCAGAGCACTTCGGCGGCGGCGGTGTCCCGCGCCGGCCTGGAAACGCCTGAGGGCTCCCGCCCACCGCTTCCCGCTGACGCCAGGTCCTTGCCACCTGCGTCTGTCCCACCCATTGCCGCTGCAGCGAACACTTCTTCCCCTCCCCCTCGCCGGCCTTCTGGTTCGTCCCTGTCGGCACCGCGCATCTGCTGAGAACGCATGGGTGATTTCCTCGGTGAGCGCATCGCTTCAACATCACGCAGGCCCCGGGGGGCAACCGGCGCTCACGTGGGCCGGTTGCTGCCTTCACAGGGCGGCGGATCCGGCAGCTGAGCCTGAAGGCGGCTGCGCGACCCCATCACAGCACCGATCAAAATGGCGGTGGCGATCGCCAGCCAGAGGAAGCGCATTTCCACGTTGGCGGCCACCAGCGCCAGGGTGGCCAGCCACTGGGTGAAGGCGTAGATCAGCAGCACCGTGCGGCGATGGCTGAAGCCGGCCCGCAGCAGCCGGTGGTGCAGGTGGCGCCGGTCGGGATAAAAGGGGGAGTGGCCCTCGCTGAGGCGGCCCATGATCACCGCCGACATGTCTGCCAGCGGCAACGACAGGATCAGCAGCGGAAACAGCAGGCTCACGGTGGTGAGCCCCTTGGCCGGCCCCACGATGCTGATCGCCGCCAGGGCGAAGCCGAGGAAGTAGGAGCCGCCATCGCCCATGAAGATGCGGGCGGGGTTGAAGTTGTGGCGCAGAAAACCGAAGCAGGCCCCCGCCAACGCCGCGGCCAGCAGCCCGGCAGCGCTCTGCTGCAGGCTGAAACTCACCGACAGCAGGCCGATCGCGGCGATGCCGCCCACACCCGCGGCCAGCCCATCAAGGCCGTCGATCCAGTTGATCGCATTGGTGATGCCCACCAGCCAGATCAGCGTGGCCAGCAGGCTCAGGGCATCGGGAAGCACGAGGCTGGCCGGCGGTTGGCCGAACAGGCCGAACGGCAGATCGATGGCGCCGATGCGCACCCCCTGGCTCCAGACCACCATCGCCACGGCCACCTGACCGGCGAGCCGGGGCAACGGTGGCAAAGCGAACAGGTCGTCCGCCAGGCCGATCACGAAGAAACAGAGCGCGCCCGCCAGCGTCGTCCAGATCAGCTGGTCTTTGGCGGACGAGAGGGTGCCGAAGCCCCCCAGCGCCCAGATGCAGGTGAGCGCCAGCGAGAAGCCCAGCACCATGCCCACCCCGCCTAGCCGCACCATCGGGATGCTGTGCTGCTTGCGCTCATCGGGGGGGTCGAACAGGCCCCAGCGCAGGCCGAGCCGCCGCACAAGCGGCACCACCAGCGCCGTGAGCAGGGCCGCGACACCGAAGGTGAAGAAGGCCGTGATGACCGGGTTGCGGAGAAGACTCACGACAGAGAAAGGCTTCTCGGCTGAAGGCTCGGGGCGTGGCTGGAAAGAGGGGACGGCTGCGCCGCTCTGGCCAACACGGGATGGTTCATCACAGGGTGAGCCATGGGCCAGGTTGTCCTGGCGAGCAGCTTAGGGACGGAGCTCGCGCCTCAGACAGGCTGGGCCACGCGCACCGGGCCATAGAGGGGGAAGCGCGCGCACAGCGCCCGGACCCGCTCGCGGCAGCGCAGTTCCACCACGGCGTCGTCGGGATGGAGCAGGCGATCGGCGATCACATCGGCCACTTCCACGAACGCTTCGGCATCGAAGCCGCGGGTGGTAAGGGCGGCGCTGCCAACACGCAGGCCACTGGTGACGAAGGGCGATTCGGGGTCGAACGGCACCGTGTTCTTGTTGGCGGTGATGTTCACATCGCTCACCAGCAGATCAGCCACCTTGCCGGTGAGTCCGACCGAGCGCAGATCGAGCAGCACCAGGTGGTTGTCGGTGCCTCCCGACACCACCCGGACACCCCGCTCCATCAGCTGGGCCGCCATCGCCTTGGCGTTGACGACCACCTGCTGGCTGTAGGCGCGGAAGGCCGGCTGGAGGGCTTCACCGAAGGCCACCGCCTTGGCGGCCACCACGTGCTCCAAGGGGCCGCCCTGGCTGCCGGGGAAAACGGCCTTGTCGAACTGTCGACCGAAGGCGGCATCACCGGTGAGGATCAGGCCGCCACGGGGGCCGCGCAGGGTCTTGTGGGTGGTGGTGGTGACCACATGGCAGTGGGGGATCGGGCTGGGGTGCACACCTGCCGCCACCAGACCGGCGATGTGGGCCATGTCGGCCAGCAGGTAGGCGCCCACCTCATCGGCGATGG
>CALFOF010000146.1 GCA_937919075.1 uncultured Cyanobium sp.
CACACTCCCCGCCCTTACCTCGCAATCAAGGCTTCTGCCCACGGGGCGAAGCGCGCTAACTGCTCTGGATTGCTGGCAGCGAGCACGGGAAAGTCTGTGCTGGCAAGGCTTTCGCCGCTGAGGAGCAGTTCGGGGCTGCGCTGCAGCCACTGCAGTGAGCAGCCCAGCTCCGTGAGCACCAGCCAGGCGGCTGCCAGGTCCCAGATCTTCGGCGTGGCCTCCAGGGCTGAGACGGTCTGGCCCATCGCCACACTGACGAGGTTCAAGCTGGCCACACCGAGCAGGCGGATCTTGCCGGGGAATCTCCGGTCGGGAAGCTTCTGCAGCACGCCAATCGACCGGCTGCAGAGGGACGCGCAGCCGGTCTGCAGCTGCTGGGCGGACGGGGGCAAGAGGGGTTTGCCATTGCGCCAGGCCCCCTGACCCCGCACCGCCACGATGCGTTGCCGCAGGGGAGGCACATCAAGCAGGGCCAACACGGGAACGCCCGCCTCAAAGCGGGCCATCGATATGGCCCAGTAGGGGATGCCCGCCGCGAAGTTGGTGGTGCCATCAAGGGGATCCACCACCCAGAACGCCTCTGTGGCTGGGACGAGGTGCCGCCCCTCCTCGCTCAGCACTCCCTCACCGGGATAGAGCTCAGCGAGACCCTGCACCAGCGTCTCGTCACTCCAGCGATCGCAGGCGGTGATCAAGCTGCCATCGGCCTTGGCTTCTGATGCCATGTGGCCAAAATCGTGGCGCTGTCTCTCGGCCACCGCATCGAGCAGGGACGTGAGCCGCAGCGCTTCCGCCGGCAACGCGTGGGCAACGGTCATCCGAGCTCCATGGCAAGCACCTGGGTAAGGCTGCGGCTGGTGTCCTCACGGAACCGGTGCAGATTGACGCGGCTGAGCATCAGCAGGGCGGCCAGTGCCACCAACGCCTCGATGCCAAGCACCAGAGCAAAGGGGGGGAACGCTCCCTGAGCGGGGAAAAGAGCCCGACCAAGGTCGAGCAGACCACCGCCGAGCAACTTGGCGATGGCCCTGGAAAACGCCTGCGCCAGACCCCACACCCCAACAAAGGTGCCGGCCGCCTCGGGCAAGGTGAGATCAAGCATCAAGCAAAGCGCGCTGTTGGTTCCGATGCCGGAAGCCAGACCGAACAGAATCATCAGCCCTTGCAGAACAGCAACCCGGGCGGTGAAACCGGCCAGCAGCAGCAGCAGCAGGGAGATCAGGATCAGCCGGCAGCCAAGCCGGGCCGCCCCGAACTTGCCCAGGACAGGCACGATCCACAAACCGGCCAGCAGCAAGCCCACCAACGTGCCGGAACCCCAGAGCGCATTGAGCGATGCGGTGGCGGCGATGGGCATCCCGAATACATCGGCGCCATAGCTTTCCAGGATCGGGTCCTGAAGGAACAGGGCCAGGGTGAACAGGATCAAGAAGGTGAAGAAGATCGCCACCTGCGCGCTTGATCGGATCAGGCGCCAAGCGCGCGCCGGGGTGATGGCGTCGTCGCGGTCGACGGCAACGCTCAGCGATTCACCAACGCTGGCGGGCTCGATCCCCCAGGTGGCCACGAGCGTGAGCAGGAACACCACCCCGGCCGAGCGCACCATGAAAGGGCCAAGAACCGCTTCGAGGGTGGCCCGATCGGTGATGCCATCAAGGCCCCTGAGGCTCAGCGAAATGGCAATGGCACCGATCACGATGCCGATGGTGAGCATGCACCAGATAATGCTCACCGCCCGGGGGCGTTCCTGCTCCTCGGTGCGGTCGATCACCAGGGCCAGGTAAGGAGTGGTGGACATGGACACGGCCAGGCCATAGAAGGCGAACAGACCGCACAACAGCACGATCCCCAGGATCACCCCCTCGCCACCAGGGCTGTCCCTGGCCTCCGCCAGACGGAAGATCAACGGCACCACCAACACCGCCAGAGAGCAGAAACAGGCGCTGCCCACCCAGATGTAAGGGGTGCGATGGCGGCCGGCGATGGCATGGCGGTCGGAGATCTGGCCGAACAGGATGCGCGACGGGGCGACAAACTGCTCAAAAGCCAGCGCCCCGCCCACCAACAAACCTGGGAAGCCCAGTTCACTGAGCATGACCCGGTTCAGCAGCCCCGCAAACACGACCGCCAGGAAGCCGAGCGATCCCTGAAACAGACCCAGCCTGACTGTGGTGACAAAGGAAAGGCCTGGCCGCGCCGTCGCTGCTGGGGTCATCCGAGTGGTCGGCGACGACACCGTGACCTTATCAACGGAAACAAGACAGCCAACGGGAAAGCGGCATTCAGCGGGAAAGCGGAACCCCGCCACCGGGGCCGCGGACCTCCGCCTGGCAAGCCGGTTGCAGCGGCTGGGGATCGATCGAAATCTGGGTGGCGGGATCAGCTGCGGGTTTGACGGCTGTCAGAGCCGGGGGCTTGCAGAAGGCCACCTGATCGAGGCCCGTGCGCCGGCGCAGTTCCGCCAGTCGCTTGTTGTAGTCGGTGACAGCGGTGGCATACCGCACCTCTGCCTGAGTGAGGTCGCGCTGGCTGTCGACCACTTCCCGCTGGGTGGTGACACCGGCTTGAAAGCGCAGCCGGGCCAACCGCAGCGCTTCACGGGAAGAGATCACCTCCCGGGATGTGGTGGTGATGTCGCGATTGTTCTGCAGCAGCTGATAGAAGCTGGTTTCCACCTCAAAGCGGATCGAGTCCCGCCGGCTGGCGAAGTTGAAGCGGTTCTGCTCCGCCACCTGCTTCTGCTGACGGAATTCGGCAGCGGCGCGCCCGCCATCGAACAGCGTCCAGCGGAGGTTAAGGCCGATGGCGTTGTCGAGGGAGTAGGCGTAGTTGTCGAAGTTGATCGACTGTCCATCAGGGACGTTGGTCTGGCCATTGTTGCGGTCCCAGCCGAAGTTGTTGACGATGCTGAGAAATGGCTGGGTCGCGCCGAGGGACGCATTGGCGTTGCTGTTGGCGATCGAGATGTCAAGCAACACCTGATCGAGCTCCTCGCGGAAGGCGAAGGCCGCCACGATGCTCTCCTGCAGAGAGGGGATCCAGGTGGCCAGCACCCGCGCAGGCTCCTTGGCCGTGGGTGTGACGTCCTGAGGGAGATCGAGCAGGGCGGCCAGGCTGCGGCGGGCGATCGCCTGGGAGGACAACTGGTTGGTGAGGAGTTGCTGGTCGCGAGCGAGCTGGGTTTCCGCCTGCAGCACATCCAGCTTGGTGGACACACCAGCCTGGAAGCGGGCACGGGCATCTTTGAGGCTGACGAGCGAGGCCCGCACGGATTCCTGACCGATTCGGACCCCCTCATCGCTGAGCTGGAGGTCGAAGTAGGCCTGGGCAGCCTGCAGGCGCAGATCCCGCAGAGCAATCAGGTATTGGTTCTGGGCTTTCTCGAAGTTGTCGCGGGCGGCGGCGATCTGGGGAACACGCTGGGGGTTGATCAGATCCCAGTTGATGCCGATGTTCATCGCTGCACCCACCAGTGCGCCACGGGTGGCACCGGTTGGAGCGAACAATCCCGTGGAGGAGTTCTGGAAGCTGTAGTTGTTGCGCAGCGCCGGAAAGTTGTTCTGAGTGGTGAGGTTGATGGTGGGGTACCAAGCCGAGATCTGAGCCCGAAGGTTCGACTGGGCCTGGTCCACCTGCGAAGCAACCGCCTTCAGGTTGGGGTTGTTCACCTCTGCCAGGGTTTCCACCTCCTGCAACCCCAGCGGACGCAGCTGCTGGATCCGAACCTGGGCGGGCCGATCGGGCAGCGCCAAGGAGGGGGGGGCGAGCAGCGGTTGGAGCGCTTCGGGCAACTGACGCACCGCCGGCGCGAGCACCGAGGGATCGGAGCGGGGGCGATCGCCCTTGAGCTCGGTGGCCAGGGGCAGAGCACTGGAACCGGCGGCGGCAGACGGGGCGGCAGCGTGGGCCGAAGGATCACCAGCAGCCGCGGTGGTTGGCTCAGCCGCCTTGGCGGGCTGCTGGGCAACGGCGTTGGAGTCGGCCGGCTGGGCTGCGGAGCCCTGGGCAAGAGATGGACGTGCACCGAGCGGAAGGCAAACCATCCCTGCCAGAGCACAGGAAGCAAGGAGGGAAGGGCGCACGCGGTGTGAGTCCTAGTGGTTGCCCGAGCTTAAGGAAGAAGGGAGAGCGCGCCGACACAGGCAGACACGAAATCATCTGCCCCATCCACGACGCGGATCGGCACCCCGAGACGGTCCTCGATCTCGCGCAAGGGAAGATCGTCGAGAAACACCGGCTCTCCTTGGCGCAGCATCACCCCGGGCAGCAGCAGAATCTCGCCGAGATCCGCCCCGGCCAGGCCCGCCAGCAGATCTGAACCTGTGAGCAGGCCAGTGACCACCAGATCCTGCCCCCAGTAGGGGCTGGGCAGGCCGTGCAGGTACACCTGCAGCCCCTGAACCGCGTTGAGCCGCTCCACCACAGGGAGAAGCGCGCCGCCCACAAGGCCACCCACCACCCAACTGACGCGCCGTGGAACAGGCAGCCGCTTCGGCAAGGTGGTAGTGGCCTGATCCAGCGCTTCGAGGAAGGCGCGAATGCTGCCGACGCCGTTCTCCTGCTGCGGCAGATCCTCGTAGTTGACGCGCTCCGGCAGGGGCAGACCTGCCATCAGGTACCACTCATCGGAAAGCCAGGCGAAGCGGGTGTCGAGCCGCTGCTGAAAACCTTGCTGCAGGCTCTCCACCAAAGCAATCACCCTCCGGGCACAGGCAGGATCAACCGGTCTGAGGCCATCGCCGCTGGGGCGGAAGCGGGTGAGGCCGACCGGCACGACAGCCGCCGAAAGCACGGCAGGCCAGGGGCCCGACGCAAACCCCGCCAGATCCTGCAAGGTGCGCTCGAGTGCCGCACCATCGTTGAGACCCGGGCAGACCACCACCTGGGCGTGGATCTGCAGGCGGCGTTGGGCAAACCAGGCGAGCTGCTCCAACAGCAGGCCGGCACGCGGATTCACCAACAGGCGGCTGCGCAGGTCCGGGTCGGTGGCGTGGACGGAGACGAACAACGGCGACAGCCGTTGCTGCTCAATCCGCTCCCAATCGGCGGCGGTGAGGTTGGTGAGGGTGAGGTACGAGCCGTAGAGAAAGCTGAGGCGGTAGTCGTCGTCCTTGAGGTAGAGGCTGCCGCGACGCCCCGGCGGCTGCTGGTCGATGAAACAGAACGGGCAATGGTTGTTGCACTGCCGCAGGCCATCGAACAGCGCCTCGGTGAAGCCCAGCCCAAGCCCCTCATCAGCCTCCTTTTCCAGCTCCACCCGATGGCGCTCGCCGCCGGGATCCTCCACCTCCAGCACCAGTTCTTCTTCGCCCACCAGCACCTGCAGATCGATCAGGTCGCGTGGACGCACCCCGTTGATGCTCAGCAGCCGGTCACCGGGTTGAAAGCCCAGCTCTTCGCCGATCGAACCGGGCTCCACCGTGGCCACCACGGCGGGCTGGGGCTGACGGCCCGAGGTAGCATCGGCCAACGCCAGACCGACGGATGGTTCATTCCACATCGGGAGCTGGACATCAGGCTCCAGTGTGGAACCCAGCAGGCAGGGCTGGGGGCCTTGCCTCCACAGCTCCGTTGAGATCAGCGCTGGGCAGCGTTGATCAATTCAGCAGGGCCGGGGCCGCCTGACGAGCCCACACCAGCAGCGCCACGCCGAAGACCAGCCGGTAGGCCACGAACACCCAGGTGCTGTGGGCCTGGAGGAAGCGGAGCAACCAGGCGATCGCCAGCCACGACACCACCGCCGCCGAGAAAATACCGACCAGCAATGGCAGAGGGCCAAGCGAAGCGCTGGCGACAAACGCCGACTTCAGCTCCACCAGCCCGGCCAGGGTGATCGCCGGAATGCCGAGCAAAAACGAAAAGCGCGCCGCCGCAGGGCGCTGCCAGCCATCGAACAGAGAGGCGGTGAGGGTGCTGCCGGATCGGGACACGCCCGGGATAATTGCCAGCATCTGCGCAAGCCCGACCACCAGGCCATCGACGGGGCGCACCTGGGGCAGTTCCTTGCGCCGGCGCCCCACCATTTCGGCGCAGGCCAGCAGCAGCGCCATCACGATCGAGACGATCGCAATCGAGGGGATACTGCGCAACACGGAGGTTTCGTAGCCGCTCCAGAAGCGCTTGATGGCGCCGCCGGCAGCCACGATCGGCAGGGTGCCGACAGCCATCGCCAAGCCCAGCCGGGCGGACGGATCGCGCCATTGCCCATAACGAACGGCCCGGGACATGCCCGCCGCCACATCAAGTAGGTCACGACGGAAATACCCCACCACGGCGGCAATGCTGCCGAGCTGAATCACAGCCGTGACGGCGACGCCGGGGTCACCCCAGCCCAGCAGCACGGGCACGACTTTGAGATGGGCAGTGCTGCTGATCGGCAGGAACTCGGTCAGACCCTGGACCACTCCCAGCACAAGAGCCTGCCAGCAGGCCTCCAGCAGTCCCGGTTCCTGGGATGCAAGGGCAGGAGGCATGGGGAGGGCCGTCAGGACATGGGGTGACCTTATGGCGGACGGCTGCCGCAAGCCACCGAGCGATCCCCTAAGGTTGGCAATCTTTCTTCATACATGCAGGTGCCCGGGGTTTCGCTCTACCTTGCCCGCGTCTCAACTCTGGAGCGATCCCCCGAGGTGGTTCTGGCCCTACCTCAGCCATCTCTGAGCACCTGGCTCAGCCGGCTCACCCCTGCAACGCGCGAGCAGCGCTGGCTTCTGCCGCTCACCGTGGGGCTGCTTGTTGCACTGCCGGTGTTTCTGCAGGCGCCCTGGGTGCGCTTGCATCCCGCCAGTGCCACCGCCTTCACCGCCGTGCTGCTGAGCGCCGGAGTGCTGCTGGGCTGGCGCGGCCAGAGCCAGTGGCGCGAACTGGGCGGCGTGCTGGTGGGTTTCAGTGGCAGTTGGCTGGCGGGTTGTCTCTTCTGGGGTTGGTTCCGGCTGCACCCCGCCTGGCATCTGCCGGTCGAAGCCTTCGCTGTGCCGATCGCTTGGGCAGGGCTTTCGACCCGCTGGCGCAGCGCAGGGGCGTTTTATCTCGCCTCCCTGCTGGGCACGGCCTGCACCGATGGCGCCATGTTGCTCACAGGCGTGATGCCACTCTGGCCGCAAGTGCTTCAGGCACCGGCTCACCAAGCGCCTGAGCTCTTGCGCCAGGCCGCCGCCCTGGTGTTGCAGCCGCTGGCCCTGCTCGAAATCGCTGCGATCGCCACCGGGCTCATCCAGCTGGGGCGTCGCTGGTGGCTGCTGGGAACGAGTGGCCAAGTGGCTGCCGCTGCCCTGATCACCACCCTGGCCGTTGATGGTCTTTTCCTGAGTGCGGCGCTGCTGAGCCCCCACCTGAGTGGCCTGATCTGAGCGCTCCCTACCCCCTCGGCCCCATCGCGCCCGATCGTAACGTCGATTGAAGAACTGCAAAAGGCAGGGGTTGGCGTGGTGGGGATCGCAAGCAGGCGCTGTAGCGTTGCCGCGGTGCCGACCGGCAGCCTCAACAGGAGATTTTCGATGAAACGGGTGGTTGCCTGGCTAACGAGTGGTGTGCTTCTTGCGGGCCTGCTGATGGCCATGGCTCTGCCCCCGGCGGCCTTCGCGCAAGCCCCGCGGAACTTGGTGGACGACAC
>CALFOF010000147.1 GCA_937919075.1 uncultured Cyanobium sp.
TACACATCGTCGAAATACCTTCGCCGATTTGGGTAATCAACCAGAGAAATTCAAGATATGTCAATCAACACTTGAAAGAGTTTACGGCGAACCTTTGCATGGCCTTGGCTTGGTTTTTCCGATCCTTCGAACTTGTCATTGGACGGTTCTGAGAACCAGCCCGACTCACTCCTTTGCTTCTGTGAACCAAGTCCATCGTGTGGATGCGTTTCGTCTAAAAACCCCAAGCAGCCTAGATCCTTCCGATCCTTAAGGAGAACCCCCATGTGGTTCTCTGGTCAGTGAACCACATGTTCGTGCAGTTACATAAAATCTGCGGGGCTGCTCACACCTAGGGGGCCACGGTTGAGCACATGGGTGTAGATCATCGTGGTGCTCACGTCCTGATGACCCAACAATTCCTGGATCGTCCGGATGTCCTGGCCCCGTTCCAGAAGGTGCGTGGCAAAGGAATGGCGAAACGTATGGCAGCTGGCAGCTTTGCTCACTCCAGCATCAGCCACCGCTTGCTTCACGGCCCGCTGCACCACGGTGGGGTCAAGATGGTGTCTCCCCTCAGCCCCTGTTCTGGGATCCAGCCAGCGCTTCTGCTGGGGAAACACCCACTGCCAGGCCCACTCCCGATCTGCGTTGGGATACTTCCCTGCCAGATCCCCCTGATGAAGCCGTCGCACCTCCAGCAGATGCTGCCGCAGCGCAACCATCAGGCTCTGGGGAAGCATCGTGAGCCGATCCTTTCCTCCCTTGCCATCACGAACCACCAGTTCGCGTCGATCGAAGTCCAGATCCTTGACCCTCAACCTCAGCGCCTCCATGAGCCGCAGACCACTGCCATACAGCAACCCCACGACCAATGCCGGCACACCCTCAAGGCGCTGACGGACGGCTTTCACCTCCGCCTCACTGAGCACCACCGGCAGCCGCTTGCGCGTCCGTGCCCGCACCACACCGTCGAGTTCCAGATCCCGCTCCAACAGCTCCCGGAACAGAAACAGCAGCGCACTCAAGGCCTGGTTCTGGGTGGAGGCACTCACCTGCAGGTCCACCGCCAGGTGATTGAGGAAGGCATTCACCTCGGAACTGCCCATCTCCCGTGGATGCCGTCTCCCGTGAAAGCGCAGGAAGCGCCGCAGCCACTGCTCGTAGGTCTTCACGGTCCGGCGGGCGTAGTGCCGCACCTGCAGCTCCTCGCAGTAGCGCTGGATCAAGCCTGCAGGGCGAGGGGCGGTCAGTCGCTGGCCTGTGGAGTACACCTGCAGGATTCCCGCGGCCGTCCACTTCCTCCCCATGGGCCACGGCAGCCCTGCCGGTCGCGCCTGCAAGATGAAGACCAACGCCTCCCTTCACCGCTGGATCAGGAAACCCTGCTGTTTGATCCCGCCGTGCCGGCGGTGGGGGCGCTGAAAGCAGTGCTGGCCTTTCCGAGCACCTATTCGGTGGGGATCACCAGCCTGGGCTACCAGGTGGTGTGGGCCAGCCTGGCCAGCCGCAGTGATGTGGATGTGCGGCGCCTGTTCACCGACCAGGGCGATCCCCCCCATGCCGCTCAGCGGGGCCGTGGTGCCGGCCTCGATCTGTTCGGCCTGTCGCTCAGCTGGGAGCTCGATGGGCCCGTGCTGCTTGATCTGCTGGAGCAGCTGGGCATTCCGCTCTGGAGCCAGCAGCGGGGCGAGCACGATCCGATCGTGTTCGGCGGCGGCCCGGTGCTCACCGCCAACCCCGAACCGCTGGCGCCCTTCTTTGATGCGGTGCTGCTGGGCGATGGGGAGCTGCTGCTGCCCGCCTTTGTTGATGCCGTCCAGGCCGGGCGCCAGACGCCGCGGGCCGAACGGTTGCGGGCGCTTGCCCAGATCCCGGGCATCTATGTGCCTTCGCTCTACGCACCTCGCTATGGCGCGGCGGGGGAGCTGCTGGCGGTGGAGCCGATCGAGCCGGGCCTGCCGACCACCATTGCCAAGCAGACCTGGCGCGGCAACACCCTCAGCCATTCCACCGTGATCACCCCGGAGGCGGCCTGGCCCTCCATCCACATGGTGGAAGTGGTGCGCAGCTGCCCGGAGCTCTGCCGCTTCTGCCTGGCCAGCTACCTCACCCTGCCCTTTCGCACCCCCTCCCTCGACGACGGCCTCATCCCCGCCGTGGAGAAAGGCCTGGCCGCCACCCAGCGGCTGGGTTTGCTGGGGGCGTCCGTCACCCAGCACCCGCAGTTCGCCGATCTGCTCACCTGGCTCGATGGCGATCGTTTCGAGGGCACGCGCGTGAGCGTCAGCTCGGTGCGGGCCGCCACCGTGACCCCCCAGCTGGGGCGGATCCTGGCCAAGCGGGGCAGCAAGTCGCTCACGATCGCGATCGAAAGCGGCAGCGAACGCCTGCGCCGGGTGGTGAACAAGAAGCTCGCCACCGAGGAGATCTTCGCCGCCGCCCGCTACGCCAAAGAAGGTGGGCTCACCGGCCTGAAGCTCTATGGCATGGCCGGCCTGCCCACCGAAGACGACGCCGACATCGAAGCCACCGCTGACCTGCTGCTGGCGATCAAAGCGGCCACGCCCGGGCTGCGGCTCAGCCTCGGCGTCAGCACCTTTGTGCCCAAGGCCCACACCCCCTTCCAGTGGGAAGGGGTGCGGCCGGAAGCGGAGAAGCGGCTCAAGCGGCTGGCCCGGCGCTTGCAACCCAAGGGCATTGAGCTGCGACCCGAAAGCTACGGCTGGAGCGTGGTTCAGGCCTTGCTCTCCCGCAGCGACCGGCGCCTCGCCCCGGTGATCGCCGCCGTGCGTGGCCGTCACGACCAACTGGGCGGTTGGAAAGCCGCCTACCGGGAAGCGGCCGCCGGCCACCAGGACGCCCCGCCCCACAGCAGCGGTGGGCCCATGCCGCCACCGCCGCCCTGGCAGGAGGTGATCCACGCCAGCTGGAGCCCCGATCGGGTGCTGCCTTGGGTGCACCTGGAAGGGCCACTGCCGGCCTCCACCCTGGCCGTCCACCGGCAGCAGGCGTTGGCGGACGAAACCGCTGCGCTCACTCCGGCCTGAGCACGGCGCTGGTGCTGGGCGCAGCGGGCAGCAGGTAGGCGCGGATGCCGGCGAACAGCACCCAACCGGCGATGTTGAGGCGGCTGTCGTAGAGCGGCATATCGGTGGCATGCAGGGCCACCAGCACCAACGTGGCGCCCCACCAGGCCCGCTCGAACAGGGCGCCGGCCGCCATGCCGCGCTGGGCGGCCATGATCAGCAGCCCCAGCAGCAAGCCCACCAGCAGCAGCGCCGCCGGTAGCCCGTGGCTGAGCGCCAGATCGATCGGCAGGTTATGGGGATGGCCGTGCCAGAAGCCGGTGCGCAGCGGGTAGATCACGCTGAAAGCAGCCGCGCCCCAGCCCAGCAGCGGCCGTTCCGCGATCAGCGAGAGGGCCACGCCCCACTGGCTGAGCCGGGTGATCGCCAGCGGCCGCTCGCTGGCGTGCTGCAGATCGGTGAGGCGGCCCCAGATCGCCTCCGGCACCAGCGCCCGCGCCGGCCCCTGCAGCAGCAGCGGTACCCCCGGCAGCACCGACAGGGCCACCGGCAGCAGCGCCAGCAGCAGCAGCGGCAGCAGCCACAGCCAGCTGCGCGGACCGGCCACGATCGGCACCGCCAGCACCAGGGCGCCCCAGGCGTTGCGGGAATCGGTGAGATAAAGCGAGGCGGCCAGCAGGGCAGCCAGGCCCAGCGCCGCCGCACGCCGCTGCCAACTCTGGCCCGCCTGCAGCAGCGCCGCCAACGCGAACGGCCAGGCCACCGCCAACCAGGAGCCGGCGATGTTGGCGTAATCGAACAGGCCGGAAAGGCGCCCGTCAGGCGTGCCCCCCTCGCCGATGTGCCAGATGATCGCTCCACCCAGGATCTGGAACGGCCCGGCCCAGCCCCACCACAGCTGGCCCAGACCCGTGACGATCACCGGCACCGTGCCGGCCAGCAGCCACAGCCCCACGCGGCGTCGGGCGGTGGCAGTGGCCACATAAGACTGAAAGCCCCAGAAGGCCCAGAAGAACGGCAACCAGTTGCCCATCCCCACCCAGGCCAGCCAGCCGCTGGTGGCGCGGAAGCAACCGATCACCATCAAGGCGGCCACCACCAGCAGCACCCGGTTGGCGTTGTCCTGCAGGAAGCGGCCACGGCGGCTGGCGGCCACCAGCGCCACCAGCAGCAGCAGCCCGGCGATCAGGGCGCTGCTGGGCAGCATGAACATCCCCAGCTGGAAGCAACGCCAGCCCAGGGGTGGCGCCGTCTCGGGGCGGGCGCAATCGAGGCGGTGAACCGGCAGCCGCATGGTCAGGAGAACACCGCCGTGCGGC
>CALFOF010000148.1 GCA_937919075.1 uncultured Cyanobium sp.
CACCGGATCGTTCTTGCGGAAGGTGATGCGGCGGATGAAGCGCTGGGCCTTGGGCGGATGCCAGCCGGGGCTGGCGCCGGTGAGCAGGCTCTTGGTGCCGGCGGGCTGCACCGTGGTGCAGCGGTTGGGGCGGCGCAGACCATGGCGGTCGCAATAGTCCCACACGGCTTCGTTCACGGCCGTTTTCCAGCGGCTCAGGTAAGCGGCTTCCTGTTGCTTGAACGCCAGTCCGGCCTCGCTGTCGGGACGGCCCTCCTCCCACCAGGTGAGCCAGGGGGTGCCGAAGGCATGCACGAAGAAATCGAACAGGCCGGTGAAGCTGACGCCCACGATCGGATCCCAGGCACGGCTCTGGCGGTAACGCTCCACCTCGAAGCGGTGGTTCAGCAGGCAGGCCACCGCCAGGCCGGCGGCGCGGAAGGCATCCGTCTGGCCTTCGTGGTCGGCGGGATCGATCTGGTTGAGGTGAATCTCCGCCAGGTTGCAGTGGAAATCAGCGCCGAGGATCTCGCCGCAGGGGTTGAGGCCGTAGCGGCTGAGGCGGTGCTCAAGTTCGGCACCGGTGATCTGCGGATGGTTGAGCTGCAGCCAGCGGCCCGCCTCCTCCCGGCCCTGATCGCAGTAGATCGCGATGAACTCACTGCGCAGCTCAGCGGTGGTGAGCAGGTCGGCGTTCGAGCGGGCGATCGCCTCGGGGGCGAACTGGATCGCTCCCTCGCCGCTCTGGAACTGCTTGATCACCGCCTCCCGCACCACCTCGCGGCTGGGGCGCGTGTGGAACACGCGGGTGTGGTTGGCCATGCGCAACGCATCGCGCTCGGGGTCGATGCTCCAGTTGCCTTCCGCGTCCTGCTGCCAGAGGTTCTCCTTGGCACTGGCGGCGGAGGAGTCGTCGGCGCAGAATTGGCGCATGCCGGCACTGCGGCGGATGTTGCCGGCCACGATCGTGACGGCCGCCTCATCGATCAACAGGCAGCATTCCACCGAGCTGAGCTGGCGGCCATTGGCCTTGTTGAGAATCTCGGCGACGCGTCCGTAGAGGTCTTTGAGCTTCACCGGGTTGGCCATGCCGCCGAACCCCTTGAGCGTTTCGCCCACCGGCCGCACATCGGAGAGATCAACGCTGACCGTCACTTCGCCGTCAAAGCGGGCATCGCTGCTGAGCTCCAGCAGGAGCTGGTAGCTGTCAACCCAGCCGCGGCGGGTGTCACCCACCTTGATCGCCACATCGTGCCCCGTGATCGTGTGGCTGGTGTGCTCCTGGCGCTGGCCGGCCGGGGTGGCGCCGATGTCGGTGACGGAGGTGATGCGCAGGCGGTTGCGCACCGCAGGCAAGCGCTCGATCAGCCGCGGCTCGATGATGGCGCCTGTGCCGCAGCCCATCATCGCCAGGTCCATCATCAGACCGAAGGCTTCCCAGTCGA
>CALFOF010000149.1 GCA_937919075.1 uncultured Cyanobium sp.
CAGCGACACCCGCTCGTCTTTGATGCCGTTCACGAGCAGTTCGCTGATCTCACGCCGGATCAGAGCCGCGACCCGCTCGACCCGTCGGGTCTGTGCCATTGCTACGCCAGTGGTGCTGAGCCAACCATCGCACGCAGCACCAGCGAAAGACTCACCAGCCCACTCACCAGTGCCCCCACCAGCGCCACGGCGGTGACCGGGTTGCTGCGCCGCCGGGCCAGCGGCTCAAGCACCGAGTTGAACACGCCAAGGCCGATGGCGACCAGATAGCGCGGATAGCGGGTGACGTTGAGAAAGAACTCTTTCATGGGGCAGCCCTTCAGGCGATGGTGAGGTTCAGGCGGTGGAGAGGCGCGGGCGTGGGGAAGGCTCTGGCCAGGGTCAACATCTGGAGCCGGCCGGCTCAAGTTGGTGCTGAAGCCGAAGCTGACCCACCCACCTGCACGCGGGTCTCGTTTCGATGGCTACTCTGCCGCCACCGGGTCAGGGCAGCCGATGCTGGAACTTCACCAGTTCAGACATTCCACCTTCTGCGAGAAGGTGCGGCTGATTCTGGCCGCCAAACGGCTTGATTACACCGTGGTGGAGGTCACGCCCGGCTTTGGCCAGCTGGCCCTGTTCCGCCTTTCCGGCCAGCGCCAGGTGCCGGTGCTGGTGGATGGCAGCGAGGTGATTGCCGATTCCTCCGCGATCGCCCTGCACCTGGAAGCCCACTACCCCACGCCCTCGCTGCTGCCGGTAGAGCCCCGCGCCCGTGCCCAGGTGCTGCTGCTTGAAGACTGGGCCGACACGGCGCTGGCGGCCGGGGGCCGCATGGCCCTGCTGCAGGCGATGGGCACCGACAGCGTGGTGCGCGGCGCCCTGCTCCCTGACGCCACTCCGGCCCCCCTGCGCTCCCTGCTCGGCGCCCTGCCGGGTGATCTGTTCGCCGGAGTCGGTGAAGTGATGGGCCGCTCGGAGCGCCAGCAGCTGCAGACCAACCTTGAGCAGCTGGCGGCGTTGGTGAGCAGCCACCCCTATCTGTTCGGCGATCAGTTGTCGCTGGCCGATCTGGCGGTGGCGGCCCAGTTGTCGCTGCTGCTGTTTCCCGCCAGCGCCGGTGCCCCGCTGGCGGGCCGGGGCGTCGCCGGTGTGGCCGACCACCCCCTGCTCGAAGGGCTGTTCCGCTGGCGCGATGCCATCTACGCCGAGGTGGGGCGGCAGCCAGAACCGGTCAGCGCGCCTGACCCTGAGGCACCGTCAGCGGCGGCGTAGAAACCTGCTGCAGATCCAGGTTGAAGCTGTGTGTGTTGAGCGGCACGGCTGCCAGCCCGTTTTCCGGTGAGGGATAGGTGGCCTGCCACTGCATGGCGTGCAGCCTGACCGGCTGGCCTGGTGAGAGCGCAGCAGGCTCGTAGCGGGTGAGGGTTTCCACCCTGCTGATCCGGGCGCCACCGGGGCCGTGCACCACCTGCAGCGCCAGTTCATCGGCGATGAAGCGGCCGCCGGGTCCCGCCTGGCTGCGCCGCCCCACCACGGTGGATTCCAACGACAGTTCGCCACGCAGGCTGGCCAGCTGCCGGTTGGGGTTGGCTGGGTCGTTGGCCACCGCCAGCAGTTGGGGTCCCAGTAGCGCCTTGCCCACCTGGGCGGCATTGAAGGCCCGATCCCCCACCAGCTCGCCGCGCTGGTTGCGCGCGAAGCGCACCCGATACGTCAAGGGAGCAGCGCTGCCCGGCACCATCTCCTCGCTGCGAACCTCCCAGCTGCCTTCAAAGCTGTCGGGGTACACCAGGTCGCGGCGGCCGGGGCGCGGCAACGGTGCCGGCAGGCTCCAGTCGGGCCAGTGGGCCAGCCGTTCCGCCAGCACCCCGCCTCCGGCTGAGTTCACGGCCGTCTCCGACGGCTGCACCTGGGCGGTGCCGAGGGGCCAGATCGCCAGCAGCACCGCCAGGATGGGGCCTATCAGTGCGGCTGCCATGTCCGATCCCCTGCTGCGCGAACTTGATCATTACGTGGTGCTGGAGCCTTCCGCTCCTGAAACCTGTCTCACGGCCGCTGAAACGCTGCGTTGGCTGGAAACCACTCTGGCCGCCATGGCCGCGCCACCGCACGAGCTGGCCCATCTGCCCAGTGATGCAGCCCGCGCCCAGCGCCTGCTCGACACCGCCTGCGAGCTGGAATTGGAGCCGGGTGTGGCGGTGCAGTGGTTTGCGGTGCGGCTGGAGGCACCCAGCCGCCCGGATTGAGTTCAGCCCGGATTGAGTTCCGCCCGGTTCAGTGGGCCAGACCTGACCGATCTGCAGGTGCTTCCGGCGGCTGCGGAGGCTCCTTCAGCACCTCGGGAAGCGCCGCCAGCAGCTGCTCGGCCACGGCCTGCGGCGAACGGCCGTCCTGCAGCACCTGCAGATCGGCCTCGGCGTACAGCGGCCGGCGCTGCTGCAGCAACTCCCGCAGCCGGGCGGCTGGATCTGCGCTCTGCATCAGCGGGCGGGGGGTGGGATCGGCGGCGAGCCTCTCCAGCAGCAGTTGTTCCGAGGCATCCAGCCACACCACCACCCCCTGTCGCAGCTGCCCCCAGTTGCCCGGCCGCGTGACCACACCGCCGCCGGTGGCCACCACCAGCGAGTGCCAGCTGGCGATGCTGCTGAGCACCTGCGTTTCCAGCTGCCTGAATCCCGCTTCCCCATCGGCTTCGAACACCGCGGCGATCGAACGCCCGGCCGCTGTCTCGATCACCTGGTCTGCGTCGATGAAGTGATAGCCGAGGGCTTCGGCCAGGGGCCGGCCCAC
Organism: uncultured Cyanobium sp.; assembly: GCA_937919075.1. GTDB lineage: Bacteria > Cyanobacteriota > Cyanobacteriia > PCC-6307 > Cyanobiaceae > MW101C3. Next base: position 2,773 of record CALFOF010000149.1, read on the forward strand.
GGAACTCTTGCCCGCCCCCATCATTCCGATCAGATAGATGTTCATGCCGCTGAGCCGTTTCCTCAGGGCCTGGTGCGGATGGGCAGGGGCGGCAGGCATGGTCGGGGAATGGAACGGCGCAGGGAGGAGATCCCTAGGATGGCTCCTGAGGCTTTCCGGTGATGACGGCAACTGCCACCAGATCCCCCCGCCATGGCCGCGGCCGTGGCTGCGTGATCACTCGCAGGGCCACCTTCAGTGCCAGCCACCTGTATGCACTGCCTGAGCTCACGCCTGAGCAGAACCAGCAGCGCTTCGGCCGCTGCAGCCTGGCTCCAGGCCATGGCCACAACTACGAATTGATCGTGGCGATGGCCGGCCCGCTCGATGGCGACGGCATGGTGCTGAACCTCTCTGAGGTGAAGCACGCCATCCGCCGGGAGGTCACCGAAGCGCTCGATTTCCGATTCCTCAACGATTGCTGGCCGGAGTTCGATCTCCGCCGGCCCGAGGGTCGCCTGCCCACCACCGAAGCCCTTTGCCAGGCGATCTGGCAGCGGTTGGCTCCCCACCTGCCGGTGGTGGGCCTGCGCCTTTACGAGCAATCCACCCTCTGGGCCGATGTCCTCGGCGATTCCATGGAAGCCTTCCTCTCGATCCGCACCCACTTCGCCGCTGCCCACCGTCTGGCCCGGCCCGAGCTCTCGATGGCTGAAAACGAGGCCATCTACGGCAAGTGCGCCCGCCCGCACGGCCACGGCCACAACTACCTGCTCGATATCACCGTGCGCGGCACGATTGATC
>CALFOF010000150.1 GCA_937919075.1 uncultured Cyanobium sp.
CCTGGGTGAGCGGGTCTTTCTCCGTGCGCCGCAGGGTGTCGATCCAGCGGTACACGAGCCGGTCGTGGGCTTCGAGGTTGTTGGGGAGGTAGTGGATACGGATGCGGTCACGCCGCAGGCTGATCGCATTGGCTGGATCGGGCAGCACCGCACTCATCGCCCACCAGCACACCGATCGGGCCGCCAGCTGCCGCAGCGCCGCATTGGGCAGCAGCCGGGTCACCAGCGAGAGCACGGGGGGGGATTCGGCGAACAGGGTGTCCTGCAGCACACCGCCGCCGCTCTCGATGTGGCCGAGCGGGAAGCTCACATTCTTGTCGCCCCAGTAGTAGTCGTTGATGCCGAGGCTGCGGGGGTAAGCGCCGGAATTGGCGCGGGCCGCCAACTGCAGGATCGCCGTGAGCTGGGGCTTCATCAGGTTGCGGCCCACCTGGCCGGAGCCATTGGCCAGGCCGGCGGGATGGCGATCCGAGACGGAGCGCAGCAGGATCACCGCCGTGTTCACCGCTCCGGCGGCCAGCACCACCTGATCGCCACGAAAGAGCCAGTTCTGGCCGTCGATCTCCGCCTCCACCCCACGCACCTCCGTGCCGCTGGGGTTCACGTGCAGGCGGTGCACCCTGGCCTTGGTGCGCAGGCTGGTGGCCTCGCCCGCCAGCGCGGGGGTGACGCCGAACAGCTCCGCGTCGCCGCTGGGGTCGACCGGATCCTCCGACCAGCTGAGCGGCAGGTCGTAGGGATGGCACGACTGGCGGCGGATGCCTTCGCGCAGCTCTTCCAGCAACGGATCCAGCGGCCGTGGCGCCCGGGTGTAGGCAGCGAAGCGGCTGGGTTCGGTGGGATCCACGCCCTGGCGGCCATGCACGCGGTAGAGGGCTTCGGCCCGGTCGTACCAAGGGGCGAAGTGCTGGTAGGTGAGGCCCCAGGAGGGGGCAGTGGCTTCTTGATAGCGGAGTGGGCCGAACTCCTGCTCCCGCATGCGCTCCAGCACCGCCCCCCAGATCTTGGTGTTGCCACCCAGGGCATACACCGCCTGGGGTGAGAAAGGATCGCCGTCGGTGCCGAACCACTGCTCACCGGGGTGGTAGCGTTCTTTGCGGAACAGGTCCACATCGGCCACGTTCTGGTCTGCGCGAGGCAGGGTACCGCCGCGCTCCAGCAGCAGCACCGAGCGGCCCTTCGCCGCCAGAGCGCTGGCCAGGGTGGCGCCACCAGCGCCGCTGCCGACGACGATCACGTCGTAGTGGGTGTCATCAATGATCATGCTTGCCAGGCGTAGAGCAGCAGAAAGAGCAGAACCCAGATCACATCAACGAAGTGCCAGAACAGGGAGACAGCGATGACACCCTGTTCGCCTTCCTCATAGTTGCCTGGGTAAAACGAGCGCCCCAACATCAGCCCCATCAGCAGGAGGCCGGTGGCCACATGCAGGCCGTGAAAGCCAGTGAGCAGATAGAACAGACTGCCGAAGGTGCCTGTGGTGAAGCCGAACGAAAGGCCGCTCCATTCGCTCGCCTGGCCATAGAGGAACAGGGCGCCCATGGCCATCGTGAGCAGCAGGAAGCCGCGGAACGCCCACAGGCGCTTTTTGCCAAGGAAATGCTCCGCCACCGCAATCGTGCCGCTGCTCGACACCAGCACCACGGTGAACTGCAGCGGCGTGCGCCACTCCAGCCCTTCCACACCAGGCGGCAACCAGCTGGTGGCCGTGGATTTCAGCAGGGCATAGGCGGCGAAGAACGCCAGAAAGATGACGCTCTCGGAGCACAGAAAAATGATGAAACCGGTGAGCGTGTAGCTGGGATGGCTGGCATGGCCCTCGCCATGAGCCGGGGTGGGGCCAGCGGGCGCCGGGGGAAGGGTGGTCATGGTTCAGGCCTCCTGCAGGGCGCGTTCATAGGCCTCCTGGTGCTCCACCAGGGGTTTGCCCGTGCCATAGCCGTAGGGGCCGCTGATCACAGTGGGAACATTGTCTTCGAAGTTTTCCGCTGGAGGAGGGGAGGGCAGCAGCCACTCCAGGCCGATGGCCTTCCAAGGGTTGGCCGGCGCCTTGGGCCCCCACACCCAGGAGCTCACCAGGTTGAGCAGGAAAGGAATGATCGACACCCCCAGCAGAAAGCCGCCGAGGCTGGCGATCACATTCCAGAAGGCGAATTCAGGGTCGTAGGAGGACACGCGCCGGGGCATGCCCATCAGCCCGAGTGGATGCATCGGGAAGAAGTTGAGATTGGTGCCCACGAAAGTGAGCAGGAAATGCAGTTTCCCCAGCCCCTCGAAATACATATGGCCAGTGAATTTAGGAAACCAGTGATAGATCGCCGCGTACACGCCCATGGTGGCGGCGCCATAGATCACATAGTGAAAGTGGCCCACCACGAAGTAGGTGTTGTTGACGTGAATATCCACCGGAACCGTGGCCAGCATGATGCCGGTGACGCCGGCGAACACGAAGTTGAACAAGCCACCGAGGGAAAACAGCATCGGTGTGTTCAGCTGAATCTTGCCGCCCCATAAGGTGCCAAGCCAGGCGAACACCTTGATGCCGGTGGGGACGGCGATCAGCATGGTGGACACCATGAACAGATCCCGCATCCACTGGGGCACCCCGCTGGGGAACATGTGGTGCACCCATACCACCAAGCTGAGGCCCACGATCACCAGCGAAGCGATCGCCACGAACACGTAGCCGAACAGGGGCTTGCGGGCATGAACGGGAAACAGTTCGGAGAAGATGCCAAACACCGGCAGGATGATCACATACACCGCCGGGTGGGAATAGAACCAGAAGAAGTGCTGATAAAGCACAGGGTCGCCGCCCCCTTCCGGGCGATAGAAGGAGGTGCCCGCCACCAGATCGAACAGCAGCATCACGGCGCCGCCGGTGAGCGCGGGCAGGCCGATCAGTTGGATCGTCTGGGCGGAGAGGGCGGTCCAGCAGAAGATCGGCATCCGGAAGAACGTCATGCCGGGGGCGCGCATGCGCAGGATCGTGGTCACGAAGTTCACCGCCCCCATGATCGACGACACGCCGGAAAGCGCCACCGCCGTGATCCA
>CALFOF010000151.1 GCA_937919075.1 uncultured Cyanobium sp.
ACTCTCGACCCTCTCCTTGGCAAGGAGATGCTCTACCACTGAGCTACATCCGCACACTTGCAAGCGCAAGCACATCGGCATTGCCGACTGCATGAGCATGCACCACCGGGGTGCCCCTGGTCAAATGGGCGGCACTGGCTCCTCAGGCGCTGGTCGAGCGATGCCCCATGACCCCATAGGCTGCCTCTTATGAATGACATGCCCGTTTCCGAGCTGTCTGAGAGCACGCTGCAGGAGCTCAGGCGCCACAACCTGCTGCCCACCCTGGTGCAACGCCGGGTGGTGGCCGAGGCGGTAGCGATGCAGACACTCGAACCCGCCACCTGCCAACAGGCTCGCGAGCAGTTTTTCCGCCAGAACGGCCTGCAGGACGAGGATGCCGTGCAAGCCTTCCTCGCCGCCAACGGCCTCAGCGACGACGACCTCAACTGGCAGATCGAGCTGCCGCTGCGGATTCGGGCCCACTGCGACGAACACTTCCGCCACAAGGCTGAAGCCCACTTTCTGGCCCGCAAAAACCAGCTCGACCAGGTGGTGTACAGCCTTCTGCGCGTGAAAGACGGTTTCCTGGCCCGCGAGCTCTACCTGCGCCTCGATGCAGGCGAGGCCAATTTCTCCGATCTGGCGGCTGAGTTTTCGGAGGGGCCCGAGAAGCAAACCAGCGGCATCGTGGGGCCGGTGCCCCTCACCCAGGCCCATCCGGCCCTGGCGGAGCGGCTGCGTACCAGCCCGGCGGGGCAATTGATGCAGCCCTTCCAGATCGCCGAATGGTGGCTCGTGGCGCGGCTGGATAGCTATTCCCCCGCCAGCTTCGATGAGGCAACGGCACTGCAAATGGCCGGCGAACTGTTCGATCAGTGGGTGCGCGAGGAAGCCGGTCGTAGGATCAGAGACCTTGCGGCCCAGGGTGTCGTAACAGCTCAGGCATGACCCAGACGACACCAAACCCCAGCAGCAAACCCAGCCAAGACGCCATCAATCTGCGCCACCTGGAGGCTTTTGCTGAATTGAGCGAGGCCGGCGAAGCCCGGCTGCGGCAGCACCTTCAGTTGGTGCGCTTCCGCATCGGCCAAAGCCTCACGGAGGCCAACGCACTGCCGGCCCAGGTGTTTGTGCTGCTCCAGGGCGAATGCCGTCTGCTGGGCCATGAGCAGGGCCGCCTGGCCACCCTGGTGCGCCACGGCCCCGGCACATTCATCGGCCTCGCCTCGCTGCTGCGGGCAGCCCCATGCGAAACGATCACTGCCGCCGCCGACGTTGTGGCCGCGGCCATCCCCGATCAACTGATCGTGGAGCTATACACGAGTGAGGCCAGCTTCCGCCGCTGGTGCAACCAACAGCTCTGGCCCAGCGAGGTGGCTGCCTTGCTGGAGCTGCTGCAACAAAAATCTGCCCAGACCGACCGCTCCGTGCAAAGCAAACTGGCCCCGCTGATGCAGCAGGCCCAGCTGCTGCCACCGGAAGCCTTGGTGGATCCGCTCGGCCTGAAGGCCGCCGCCCAGGGCCGGCGGTTGTTTCTGGCCAGCGCCAATGCCGGCGGTCAGATCGGCCATGTGCTCGATCCCAACGCCCCCCTGCCCCAGGCCCAGCCCCCCTTCGCCCTGCGGGTGATCAGCCTGCCTGATGGGCTGGGGAGCAGCAGCCCAGCCAACAGCAACGGCAACGCCAGCCAAAACCCACCCTCCCCTGGGAATCTGGCCATCCAGGCGGCGCCGGATCTCCCCGAGCGCAGTGGCCTCAGCCTTGGCCAGATCGACAATCTGGCCGGCTTCCGCCTGATCCGCGGCGAAGGGCCTCTAGAGGAAACCCTGGCCTGCTTCCAGATGCTGGCAGCCCAGATGAAGCTGCCGTTCCGCAAGGATTCGATCGAAAAGGTGCTGCGCGACAGCCTGCGCCGCGGCCAGACCCCCAACATCCAGCTCTGCGGCCAGCTGGGCGCCAGCCTGGGGCTGCACGTGGTGAGCGCCAAGGTGCCTGCCAGCATGGGCAGCCGCCTGCAAACCCCCTGCATGCTGCAGTGGGATGGCGGCTTTGCCCTGGCGATCGCCAGTAACAGCACAGGCTTGATCCTGGCCAGCCCGCGGCGCGGCCGTCTGAGCCTCAGCCAGGAGCAACTCGAGCAAGCCTTCCCAGACGGCATCGAGCTGCTGCTGATGGAGCGGGCGGTGAACACGCCGGAGCAGCGCTTCGGCCCAAACTGGTTTTGGCCCGCCCTCAAGCGCTACCGCAGCGTGCTGCTGCAGGTGCTGGTGGCCTCCTTTGTGGTGCAGCTGTTTGGCCTGGCCAACCCGCTGCTGATCCAGGTGATCATCGACAAGGTGATCTCCCAGCGCAGCCTGGACACCCTGCAGGTGCTGGGCATCGGCCTGGTGGTGGTCACGCTGCTGGAGGGTGTACTGGGCAGCCTGCGCACCTTCCTGTTTGCCGAAACCACCAACCGGATCGACCAACGCCTCGGCGCAGAGGTGATTGATCACCTGCTGCGGCTGCCGCTGGGCTACTTCGACCGCAGGCCGGTGGGCGAACTCGGCTCAAGGATCGCCGAGCTCGAGAAGATCCGCAACTTCCTCACCGGCACCGCGCTCACCACGATTCTCGATGCGGCCTTCTCCGTGATTTACATCGTGGTGATGGCGGTTTACAGCTGGGCACTCACGCTGGTGGCCCTAGCGGTGCTGCCGATCCAGGTGGGGCTCACAGTGCTGGGGGCTCCACTGTTTCGGCGTCAGTTCCGCCAGGCCGCTGAAGAGAACGCCAAAACCCAAAGCCACCTGGTGGAAGTGCTCACCGGCATCCAAACGGTGAAGGCACAGAACGTGGAAATGGTGAGCCGCTGGAAGTGGCAGGAGCTCTACGGCCAATACATCGGCCGCACCTTTGAGAAAACGGTCACGGGCACGGCCCTGACTCAAACCAGCCAGGTGCTGCAAAAGCTCTCCCAGCTGCTCGTGCTCTGGGTGGGGGCGGCGATGGTGCTCAAAGGTGAGCTCACCTTGGGCCAGCTGATCGCCTTCCGAATCATTTCGGGCTATGTCACTCAGCCGCTGCTGCGTCTTTCATCGATCTGGCAAAACATTCAGGAGCTGCGGGTGAGCTTTGAGCGGCTGGCTGATGTGATTGACACACCGGTTGAATCCAACCAAGACGATCAAGCCAAAATTCCCCTGCCACCGATTGCAGGCCATGTGCAATTTGAAGGCGTCACCTTTGCCTTCCAGCCCGGTGCTGCACCGGTGCTCAAAAACATCGATCTCAACGTGCAAGCCGGCACCTTCATCGGCATCGTGGGCCAGAGCGGCAGTGGCAAGAGCACATTGATGAAGCTGCTGCCACGGCTGTATTCGCCCAACAGCGGCCGGCTGCTGATGGATGGCTATGACATCGACAAAGTGGAGCTGTATTCGCTGCGCCGCCAGATCGGCATTGTGCCCCAGGATCCGCTGCTGTTCATGGGCACAGTTGCCGAAAACATCGCCCTCACGCGCCCAGATGCAGACAGCGAAGAGATCGTGCGTGCGGCGAAACTCGCCTGCGCCCACGATTTCATCATGGAATTGCCGCTCGGCTACAGCACGCCGGTGGGCGAGCGGGGCGGCGCACTCAGCGGCGGCCAACGCCAGCGGGTGGCAATCGCTCGCACGCTGCTGAGCAATCCAAAGCTCCTGGTGCTGGATGAAGCCACCAGCGCCCTCGATTACGAAACCGAGCGCCGGGTGTGTGACAACCTGCTCG
>CALFOF010000152.1 GCA_937919075.1 uncultured Cyanobium sp.
CATCCCGGAGGCCCACCCATGGACGTAGTGGCTGAGCGCCTGATTCATCCAGGTCACCACAGCCATCCCTGAAAATGATGGTGTGGCGGTGGTCTGAAGCCAACAGACTCAAGGAATAATCCCTGACATTTATGCCCTTGCATCAGGCTGTAGGCCCGAGAGCTGAAGCAGCGAAGGGAACCTGCTCTGGATTTCCGGGCCTTGATGCAGCATCAAACTGGCGGCCACACCGGCCAGACGCTCCACCTCGGTGCGGAACTCATAGCCGTGGTGCATGTTCATGGCATGGGCCGCTTCATGGATGAGAATCTTCAATGACTCGGCCCCAAAGGGTGCCTGCCAGAAGCACGCCTGATCGAGCGCCAGGGTGAGCACGTTGCTGGAACTCCAGTGGGCATAGAGCTGTCTGGGAAGGCTGGGATTGAGGGTCAGCTTTCCCGTCACCGGGTCCTGGGTTTCATCGCAGCTGTACACCAACTGCTGACAGAACCAGACCGCAAACGTCAGGCAGCTGGCCACATGCTGCACGCCGCCCTGTTGTTCAAGCCAGCGGCCGCGCCCATCGGTCGCACGCAGCGCCTCGGCGATCGAGAAGCCCTTGGAGCCTGCCTGCTCCGCTTTTGAGGCTTCGTCGCAGCGCACCACCTCCTGGGCGGAGGGAACGTGCAACTTGAGGATCTCGCGGAAGCCGCCGCTGGCTTGGGCGGTGTTGATCACCTGCACGCCCAGCTCACGGGCGTCCTCATCGAAATGACGGGCACCCACACGCGGTACCGAGCGGGCGATGTTGCGACCGAAAGCCCGTTCGATGATCCGCTTCTGCACCTCCCCATCACAACGGCGGGCGGCAGCGCCCACCCAGTCCTCCTTGACAGTCGCCTCCCCCATGCCGTCCAGCAGGGTGGGCAAACAGGCCACATGCAGTTTCAGCGGATAGCCCGAGGCCACCGCATCGCGGTTGGGGTTCATCGGCACCCTCTGCTGGATGTCGCAGTGGAAGGGCACGCTCCAATCCAGGGCCGCCACCGGGATCCCCATCTCGTAGATCGTGGGTGATTCATTCGCAGCACAGGGCACCAGTTGGATGGTGGTGCGGCGATTCGGTTTCTTCCAGCTCTGGCTGCCGGTGTCGTACACCTCGGTGGTGAGGCTGGCGTCGATGCGGTGCAGGGCCGGCCGTGGCTCAATCCGCTGGTCGTTGACCTCCAGGGCAATGCCTTCTGGCACAAGAAACCGGGCGAAATAGCCCTGCAGCTGCTCGCAGATCTCAGCAGACCAGGGCATCTGCATGCTTACGCGCGTTCCGCTCAGCGGTGTAGCCAGCTGGCTTTGGCGTGTAACCCGCTCGCCGTTGTCGCGTAGAAACTCAAGCCGTTGGCTGCCGCTCACCACCTGCGCCTGCTGGGCGATGCAGAGGGCCTCCTTGAAGCCTCGGCCGAAACGCCCTCGCTTGCGATGGCTGTCGGTCTTGCGGGTCAGGTACACCACGCGCAGATCGGCAAGGGCATCGATACCGCTGCCGTTGTCCTCGCAATCCACCGTCAGGTGGTCCCCCCAATGGCGGAACTGCAGTTGAATCCGGCCAAGCTGGCCGTCAGCGAAGGAATCAAGGGCGTTCTGCACCAGCTCCTTCACCAAGTGCTCCGGAGGCCGTGCCGCGTTCATGGCAGCAAAACCGTCGGTGCTGATCGCCAGCCAGCCCTGGATGTTGGTGCTCATCAATCCGATCCGCCGGGTTGGGCGCGTTGTGGGGATCAGTCTTCCGCGGCCAGCGGACTGATTGGGGTCGGGTCATGCGAATGACGGCTGACGCGACCGCTCTCCCCCGCAAGCGCCACAGACCTAAAGTGTACAAATAGAATGTACAAGTGATGACGCGTGTTTCCGTGTCGCACCTGCGTCAGCACCTCCCCGCCTACCTGAAGCGGGTGCAGGAGGGTGAGGCCATTGAGATCACCTCTCGCGGCCGCGTAATCGCCAGGCTGGAGCCCGAACACGACCCTGCCCAGGAAGCCCGCCGCTGGTTGGAGGACCTGAAGGGCCGCGTGACTTTGGCGGATGTGCAGCATTAGTCAGAG
>CALFOF010000153.1 GCA_937919075.1 uncultured Cyanobium sp.
ACCAGGGAGGCGGGAGCTTCCGGCAGCACTGCCGGGGTGGGCGGTTGCTGGGCGCGGCGCGCTTCGATCGCCCCCAGGCGGCTGTCCTCGCTGGCCGGCTCGGTGGCTTCGCCTGTGGTGCTCGCCGGCAGCAGCGCCTCCATCACTTGCGCATTGAGGGCGGTCGTGGATTGGCTGAACGACTGGGCATAGAAGCCAATGCCCAGGGCCACCACGCTCAAGGGGGTGGTGAGCAGCAAGGTGGTGCGGCGTTGGGGGGTGAGGGCCTGCTTCACACGCCGGCTGAGCCGCCAAATGCCGTGTTTCAACGGACGCAGGGCACGTGTGCTCTGCACCACCAGCCGCTTACCTGCGGGCCAGTTCACAGCCGTTTCCCTCTGCTCATCACCGTTTCTCTCCATGCGTAAGAGCGATCATCGCCGACAACAGCCGCAACCTTTGGTTGTCGCGCTGACGTGGTCTGTGGCTGTGTTCTGTGGCTGTGGTCTGTTGCTGTGGCTGTGTTCCGTGGCTGGTAGCCGTGGCCAGGGCTGCTGCCCCGCGGCTCACACCCACTCCTGGCGGAGATTGCGCTCCATCAGCGCCCGCACCGCCTCCTGGGGGGTGATGCGCTGCTGCTGCAGGCCCACCACCTGCTCACAGATCGGCAGGTGCAGGGCATGGAGGCGGGCCAGCACCAAGGCCGCTTCGGCGGTGGCGGGCCCCTCCACCGTGGCGCCGATGCGGGCGATGGCCGCCGCTGCGGAGACGCCTTCGGCCAGATACAAACCGAAGCGATAGTTGCGACTCAGTGGGCTGTTGGCGGTGGCCAGCAGGTCCCCCAGGCCGGCCAGGCCGTAGAGAGTGGCGGGATCGCCTCCCAGCAGCTGGCTGAGCCGCCCCATTTCGGCCAGTCCACGGGTGAGCAAGGAGGCCTTGGCGTTGGCCCCGAGGCCGAGACCATCACAGATGCCGGCCGCCACCGCCATCACGTTCTTGAGAGCACCGGCCAGTTCGGTGCCGATCGGATCCTCGTTGGTGTAGAGCCGCAACCGCTGGCTGCTCAGTTGGCGTTGCAGCTCGCTGGCCAACTCTTTGCGGCTGGAGGCCAGCACGCTCGCCGCCGGTAGGCCCTGATCCAGCTCAGCCGCCAGGTTGGGCCCGCTCAGCACCAGGCACGCCAACGACGGAATGGCCTGCTGCCACAACTGGCTGGCCGTGCAGTGCTGCTGGAGGTCGATGCCCTTGCTGCAGCTCACCAGGGGCACAGCCGCGGGCCAGCTGGTGCTCAGGTGCTGGGCCAATGCCGGCACCCCGGCCATGGCCACGGCGGAGAGCACCAGGTCTTGCTCCTGGAGCATGGCGGCGGGATCGCTGCCGTGGGAGCGCGACCAGACCGCCAGCCCATGGCCCTGCTGGCGCAGCACGCTGGCCAGGGTGCGCCCCCAGGCCCCTTGCCCCAGAACGGCGATCCTCAGTGCCATCGCGCCATCATGCGACATCCCCTCCTCCGCTTCGCCCCAGGTGTTGCCCCCGCTCCCGTTCAGGCCGCCTCTCAGCAGCTGGAGCGGCCACGCCTTGGTGGTGGGTGCCGGCGGCATCGGCCGGGCGCTGCTGCAGGCCCTCGCTGAGCGCGCCCCCGGCCTGAGCCTGTGGGGCGCCAGCCGCCGCGGCTGGCCTGCCCGGCCAGGAGAGCTGGAACTGGGCGCGCGCGCCCTGCAACTCGACCTCTGTGATGACGGCAGCCTGCTCGCTGCTGCCGCCGCGCTGCAGGCGCAGGCCGGCACGCTGCGCCTGGTGATCAACACCGCTGGCCTGTTGCACGACGGGCTTTCCCTGCAACCGGAAAAGCGGCTCAGCCAGCTGAACCGCGCCGCGCTCGAGCGGCTGTTTGCGGTGAATGCTTACGGCCCGATCCTGCTGGCCCAGGCGCTGGAGCCGCTGTTGCCGGCCACAGAGCCGGCGCTGTTCGCGAGCCTGTCGGCACGGGTGGGCAGCATCGGCGACAACGCTCTGGGGGGCTGGTACGGCTACCGCAGCGCCAAGGCCGCCCAGAACCAGCTGCTGCGTTGCCTGGCGTTGGAGTGGCGCCGCCGCCGGCCGCTCACCACCGTGACCCTGCTGCATCCCGGCACTACAGCCACCGATCTCTCGGCCCCATTCCGCAGTGGCGTGCCGCCGGAGCGCCTGTTCAGCCCCGAGCGGGCCGCCCATCACCTGCTGGACGTGCTTGAGCTGCAGGGGCCGGAGCAAAGCGGCAGCTTCCTGGCCTGGGACGGCAGCCCGATTCCGTGGTGAAGGCGGGGTGTGACCAGGAGGCCCGAAGGTGGTAACGAGGGCGGTGGCGCGGGTTGTGCTGCGGCCGATCCTGTCCACACGCCTCACCCTCAGCCCACGTGGGCCAGTTCCCGCAACAGCTCCAGGGGGATCACCTCAAGCGCGGAGGCTTCTGTGGCTTCCAGACGCACCGGTGGCGCCACGCCGTCCTGATACGCCTCCAGCCAGCGGGCAGCGCAGATGCACCAATGGTTGCCGGGCTGCAGACCGGGAAATCCGTAGGCCGGCATCGGTGTGGAGAGGTCGTTGCCGCGGGAGCGGCTGTAGCGCAGGAAGACATCGTTCACCACGCAGCAGACGCTGTGGCGTCCCGTGTCGCTGCTGTCGGTGCGGCAGGAGCCATCGCGGTACCAACCGGTGAGCGGTGTGCATCCGCAGATCTCAAGCGTCTCACCGAGCACATTGCGGGCCACCACTGGGGCTGAAGAAGAACTCGGTTCCACGTTTCAAGCTGAAATCGCCCCCGAAGTCTGCAGGACCAATGGCGGGAATGGCCCCGGGAGGTTGACGGAATCGGGGGGGCAGGCGTTAAAGGTCATTGTGCAGTGGTGCTGGAAGGCTCCCTTCTGCCGCCCTTACGCCTTGCGATACCCCCCTTCATGAGCTGGGATTTCACCGAAGATGCTGCCTTCATGGCGCTGCTCGACGCCTTCAAGGAAAGCGGTGAAAACTCCGCAATGGAGTTTCTTGCCCACGGCGAAGGCGCCTTCCATTTCCAGGAGCTCACCCAGAACGCCGCCGGTGAGGGAATCGACCTGAGCGATTCGACCGATCTCCAGGCCTTTCAACAAGAGGTGATCGACACTCTCGAAGATCTCTGATCCAGGCGCCGCACTGAACGTTGGCCCTGCGTCCAGGGTTCTTCGCTCAGGTTTCTTCGTTCAGGACTCTGCGTTCTGGGCTCAGGGGCAGGTGCCCCCGCTGCAAACACCGCCGCTTCAGCCGTAGAAGAAGGCGATTTCCTTTTCCTTGAGGCCGTCCCAGCCGGCGGCCTTGAGCCGGGCATCGAGGCTGGCCTGATCGAAATGTTTGGCGCCGGTTTTCACCACCCGGTTACGCATCGATTTCTTCACGCCGCTGCGGGCCCGCTGGGCCTCCAGCGCCATCACCTCGCGGTAGAGGCTCAGCATGTCCGCCGGAATCGGCGAGCCGTCGAGGTCGAGTCCAGCGGCGAT
>CALFOF010000154.1 GCA_937919075.1 uncultured Cyanobium sp.
CGATTCCAGGCATCGTGCATTCCAACAGCCAGCGCAATTGCGGCGGTTCCCATCCATGGGGTGGCATGGGTGAAACCGCACCGCTCTGGTTTCCCGCCGAGGGCTGTGAGGATCTGGAGGATGCTCCTCGGGGGAGCTATCGCTTCCGAGCGGAGCGGCTGGAGCAGGACGTGCGGTGGCTGTGTGAGCAGCTGCGGGAGATGGGAATCAACATGAACCGGACTGAGCCAGAGCCCGCAGACGACACGCGGATGACGGTTCAGGCCGAAAGCTTGCACGACCTGGACACCTGGGTGCTGGATCGCAGCCTGAGGCGCTACCAACAATTGATCGTCGACCAGCTTCCTTTTCGCGTCGAGATTGAGGGCACTGAATATTCATTTCATTGCTGCCGCACCACGGCTGGCCGTAACCATCTTGAGCTGCATCGTTGCTGCGATGGCGCCATCTTTACGCTGGTTTCCGATAGCTGTGGCAGCGGGTTCAGCCTGATGCGGAGCCGCCTTGAGCCCCTGATCGAAACGCCCCCGACTATCCCCTGGTCAAACAGGGAGCCGGTGCTACGGATCGGGGACCCTAACTTCGCCCACTTCCTCTGGAACGAGCTGGATCCGCTGCTGCACCTGCTGAACCGGGCTCGGCAACTCGGCGAGGGCCTGGCGGTAGTGCAAGACAGCGACAGCATTCTCGATCTATCCAGCCTGGAGGGGGTTGAGCTCTTGCCCCTGGATGTTTTGCAGCAGCGCCCCAGTGTTCATCTCGGGGCGATGTGGGTCAGTGCGGTAGCCCGGAGCACCGTGCTGGCCGGCCTGGGGGCGCCGCCAGTGGCCGAAGCAAATGAGGCGAACGCACCCTTGCTGCTTCTGGGGGTGCGGGGGCCAGGGCGTCGGGAGCTGCTCCAAGAAGAAACCCTGCTGCCTGAACTCATCCGTCAGCTGCAGCAGCGCTGGCCAACGCTGAGAATCTGCCTCGATGGCTTCACCTTTCAGCACAACAATCGCCACGACCAAACCAGCCTGGCGCGCAGCGAAGCGATAGCCGCTCGGATCTCCAGCATCCAGGCGGCTTGCCCCGGTATAGATCTCGAATCGTTGCATGGTCTGTCATTCGAGGCATATCTCCCCCGGGTGGCCGAGGCCAGCTTTTACATCACCTACGAAGGCACGATTCAGCACAAGATCGGCTGGTTTTATCCCCAGATCCCCGGCCTCTGCCTGGTGGCAGGCCCCCATGGGGAGGCGGTTGGCAACTGGCACTGTGCCCAGTGCGAGGGGGCCAACCAGCTGGCGGTGCTGCCGACGGGACTGCTCCTGCATGCCACTGACGGAGACACCGGCAAGGGCGGCAGCGGAGCTGAGGAGCAGCGCGACCACCCGTTCGAATGCCGTGATCCGGTGGCGACAATCGAAGCGATCGAGCGCTTGCTGGCTCCGCACTTGGAGCCTTTCACCAGCACTCAGACGGAGCCAGAAGCAGAAGATCTGGTCGCGGTTGTTTGGCATTCCTCTGATCCGGGTAGGGCACTGAAGGCCTTCATGCAGCGGGGCCTGGCCGAAGTTGGGGAGAGCAAGAGGCGTGTCTTCGAGCTTTGCCTTGCTGCCTGCCTGAGCCGCGAAAGCGCCCATCTCGATGCTGCAGGCGAGCGGCTGGCACGCTTGCCGGCGGACGATCTCTGGGTGCGGCTGCATGGCCTGCGCCTCCAGATCGCCCGTGGTGAAAAGCTTGAAATTCTGCAGGAAACAGCCCTGACCCTGCTTGACGCAGCAGGGCAGCTCGACGCCAGCAACCGTCAGCTGCTGGCCAGCCTGCTCAGTTCCCGTCTGGAAGCGCAGCAGCTCTCGCTGCTGTTGCCGGAGTTTTCCCAGCAGGGCCTGTCGCTGCTGCAGGGGCGCCAGGGCGATCCCGCCGCCGCCGCGCTGCTGGCTTCACGGATGCTGGCGGAAAGGGGGAACGCAGTCTCACGG
Organism: uncultured Cyanobium sp.; assembly: GCA_937919075.1. Lineage (GTDB taxonomy): Bacteria > Cyanobacteriota > Cyanobacteriia > PCC-6307 > Cyanobiaceae > MW101C3. The sequence continues at coordinate 1,965 of CALFOF010000154.1, forward strand.
GACTACACCGCAGCTGGCTGGCTTTACAGCCGGCTTGAACCCAGCCTGCGACGGCCCTTTCAAAGCTGGGACAGCCCGGAGGCAGCGGATCCATCCCGTTTGGATGGCCTGGTGGATCGCATCAGCACCGCCCTACGGGAGGGGTGGGGGTTTGGATTGATTCGGCTCGGCGATGGAGAAGGCCGATTTCTGGCGGGGCAAACCAGTGATCTGGAGGGTGCCACCCGCAACGGCGTTCGATGCGATCCTGCCCTCGAGGCCGCCGGCGGCCATATCTCTCCGGATACACAGCACGACCTGTTGGAGCGCTTCCGGCAGGTCTTACAGCAGGCCGATGTGGTGGGCATCCCAGATTTGTGGCAGTGCCTTGCGGGTCCAGAGCAGAGCCTCAAAGTGGCGGCACACCTGGAGGCCTCCCCGGAGAGGGTGTGGTCAGGCGGCTGGCATCTGCATCTGCAGCTGCTGCTGCACGGGGCCTTCAGCCGTTCGCCCTTCGATCAGGTGAGGGCTGTGATCGGCACAGCTCTGCCGCCGATGTTGCGGGGCGTAGGGGTAGACCTCGTGGCGCTGCCGGGTGAGGATCCCCATTGGAGTGCGACGCTCCGCCCCGATGCCCATTACCCGTTGGTGTATCAGCAGGTGCTGAGGTGGATCGACGGCCATGTGGAGCCAGGGCAGTTGGTGCTGGTGGGTGGCGGACTGCTGGGCAAGATTTATGTAGGAGCGATCCAGGCGCGTGGCGGCGTTGGAATCGATGTGGGTAGCCTTATCGATCTGTGTTGCGGACATACCGGCCATCGCGGCGAACACCGGCTCAATCCCTTTCTGGCCAGAGTTGCTGTGCAGGCCTTCCAGATGAAGCGATGACGACGGGCGATGAGTGGCTCGATCAAGCCAAGGAGCACTTGAGCATGATCACCCCTGGCCTGCAGGGGGAAGTGCTGCGTCAGCAGGTGGCTCTGGCATTGATGCAGGCCGGCCGCGAGGGCATTGAGCAAGGGCGGCTGGAGCGGGAACTTCAGTCCTGTGTGCTGCTGCAACTCGAGCAGGCGATCATGGCGTTGGAGGGCTGAGCTGCTCCAGGTTTTGCCAAACTTCGAGGGCGGCATGGCCGCGAAACACGGCCAGCTGCAGGGCCTCGCGGGCCTGCTGGGGCAGCTCAGGATCGTGTTCCATGGCCGCACAGGCCTGC
>CALFOF010000155.1 GCA_937919075.1 uncultured Cyanobium sp.
AGCACGCCGAAGACCGGCAGCCCCAGACGCTCCATGGCGGGCACCTCCTCCTGCAGGAGGGTCTCGACGGCATCAGGATTCACGGCATTGAGCACCACGCCGGCCAGGCGCTCGCCGAGCAGGTCGCGAGCCTGCAGCAGGGGATCGATGCTGCAGCTGTCGAGCCAGTGATGCACCAGCACCACCGGGGCATCCAGCCCGTGCGCCAACTGCACCAGGCTCAGCCCATAGAGCAGGCCTTCACTGAGGCTGCCGGAGGCCTCCAGCAGCGTGAGCCCCTCACTGGGGGTGTTGAGGTGATCGCGCAGTGCCTCGAATCCTGCGCCTGAGCCCAGATCACCCTGCAGCAGGCGCTGCCGCGCGGCGGCCGGCTCCAGCAGCTGCAGCGAAGGCAGCAAGCATTCCGGCGCCAGGCCGAGGATGCCGCCGACGAAACGCACGTCGTCGTCGATCAGGGGAGGGGTTGGACCAACGCCGCCTGGGGAAGGCCTGCGATCGAGCCGCAGGCTGGTGGCCAGGGGCTTGCCGAACCGCACCGGCACGCCCTTGCGGGCAGCCTGCCTCGCGAGGCCGAGCACCAGCGCTGATTTTCCGCTGAAGGGGTGGCACGAACCGATCAGCAGAGTGCTGCTCATGGGAAAGGTTCGCCGCGGCCAGGGTGGGCAGCAGCCTACGAGGAGACCGGTGGCGGCAGCTCGCCGAGGATCAGCCAGCGCCAGAAGGTTTCGGGGAGGTCGCCGCCGCCGCTGACGGCCCGGTCTTCGAGCAGATCCATCAACCAGCCCACGAGGTGGTGGGTGGGAACCGTGAAGTTGTAGAAAATCTCGGGCTGATCAGGGAAGGCGAGCACGCACGCACTCGGCTGCTGGGGGGCGGCGCCGGCGGTCCAGCTCAGTTCGAAGCGGTGGGCCCCGTTCGGATGCAGCGGGCGCAGCCCATTGACCCGGTTGAGAGGGAGCTGATCAAGGGCGCGCTGCAGCCAACCTTCACGGCTCAGCCCCCCGCAGTAAGGGGCGAACAGGGCCACCTGAGCGGCTTCCTGGGGCAGGGTGGTCGATCCCTGTGCTGTGCCCTCACTGAACACGTTGGAAGGTGCCTGTCCTCAGAACACAAAGAACGGCTCACTGCGATCGTAACGGCTGCCACGGTGGGTAGACCACCACCGACCCACGATGACGGCTATGGCTTCCGGACTTCTGCCACTGCAGGGCCGGCATGTGGCAGTCACCGGCGCTGCCGGTGCCTTCGGCAGCGCCCTGCTGCGCCGCCTGCATGGCCAGGGCGCTCAATTGATGGCGCTCACCTCCCAGCCCACGGCGGTGGAACTCAGCGATGCCATGGGGCAGCCGGTGCCGTTGTCCAGTGTGTGCTGGTGCTGCGGCGCGGAAGCAGCGCTGCGCGATCAGCTGCTGGCGGTCGACATCCTGGTGATCAACCACGGCGTGAACGTGCAGGGCGATCGCAGCCCTGCTGCTGTGGAGCGCAGCCTTGAGGTGAACGCCCTGAGCAGCTGGCGCCTGGTGGAGCTGTATCTGTCGCTGCCCGATCCAGCACCTGATCGCCCGCGCCGCGAGCTGTGGGTGAACACCTCGGAAGCCGAGCTGATGCCGGCGGTGAGCCCGCTCTATGAGATCAGCAAGCGGTTGCTCGGTCAGCTGCTCAGCCTGCGCAGCCTTGATCAGCAAGGACCTCAGGCCTGCCGGATCCGCCGGCTGGTGCTCGGCCCGTTCCGCTCGGCCCTCAATCCCTACGGCGTGATGGGCGCCGACTTCGTGGCCGGCCAGGTGATTGCGCAGGTGCGCCGGGGTGTGGGGCTCGTGATCGTGACCCCCAACCCACTCACCTATCTGCTGTTCCCGCTGGCGGTGCTGATGCGGCGGCTCTACTTCGGGCTCACCAGCCGCAGCCACTGAGCGGCCGGGCCGTTCAGAAGTTGCGGTCGGTGAGGATCTCGCAGCCGTCGGAGGTGACGGCGATCGTGTGTTCCCACTGGGCCGAAAGGCTGCCGTCCACCGTCACCACGGTCCAGCGGTCGCGCAGGGTGCGGCACTGCTTGCTGCCCCCGTTGAGGATCGGCTCCACGGCGAGGGTCATGCCGGGGCGGAGCTTCACGTTGGGCAGATCGTTGGTGCGGAAGTTGAACACCGAGGGTTCTTCGTGCAGGTTGCGGCCCACGCCGTGGCCCGTGTAGTCCTCCACCACGCTGTAGCCGTGGGCTTCGACGTGATCCTGCACCGCACCGGCGATGTCGAGCAGGGTGTTGCCCGCCTTCACCTTGGCCAGGCCCTGCATCAGCGACTCCTGGGCCACGCGGCTGAGCCGGCAGGCGTCGTCGCTGCTGGCGCCGACGCACAGGCTCACGCAGCTATCACCGTGGTAGCCCTCGAAGTAGGCGCCGGTGTCGATCTTGAGCAGATCGCCCTCGCGGATCACCCGCTTGCTGCTGGGGATGCCGTGCACCACTTCGTTGTTGATGCTGGCGCAGATGCTGGCGGGAAAGCCGTGGTAGCCCTTGAAGCTGGGGGTGGCACCCAGTTCGCGGATGCGCCGTTCGGCGTGGCGGTCGAGGTCGGCGGTGGTCATGCCGGGGGCGGCCAGTTCCAGCAGCTCACGCAGCACGGTGGCCACGATGCGGCTGGAGCGCCGCATGATGCCGATCTCGCGCGCCGACTTGATCTCCACGCCACGGCGGCTTTTCTGAATGCGCGGCCCAGCCTGGGTGACCACAGTGGAAGTGGAATCCGACGCCATGCCAACGGCCGCACCGCCGCTGGGGCGAACGGCTGGACTCACGCCGCTGCCGCCCCGTGCGCTGGATCCTTGGGTGGCGGCCAGCAGATCGGCGAACAGATTCATCGACGGGTCCTTGACAGCTCAGACTCCAAGCTACCAATTTCAACCAGGCACCCATGCAGAACCTGGCGGCGTTGCGGCGCTGGCATGCGCAGGTGGCCCCGTTCGTGCTCGCACCGATGCTGCTCACTGTGGCCACCGGCATGGGCTACCGGCTGCTGCGTGACTGGGGCGGCCTCAGCCGCGATCAGGCCCATCTGTTGATGGTGCTGCACGAAGGCGAATGGCTGGGCACCACTGGCAAGACCTTTTATGTGGCTCTGAATGGTTTGGGGCTGCTGTGGATGCTGGTGAGCGGCGGCGCCATGGTGGCCGGCAAATGGCAGCGCGCTGCCGCCGCCCGGCGCCCCGCCGAGGCCGCTGCCACCAGCCGCACCGGCGGCGACGCACCAGGGGGGGGGCGGATGACCCGGTAAAGTCGTTGTTTGCTCAGGCGTGAAGGAAGCCGGGATGGCAGCGGAACTCATCGAAGACAGCACCAGCACAAGCAGCACTCCCGCAGTGGGCACAGCTGAGGCGAGCACCGCTGCAGCAGCGCCTGCCGTGCGCACCGGCAAGCTCAGCGCTTACGAGCTGGTGCGGGCGTTCGAGTCGGAGCAGCTCAAGAGCGACCTTCCCGAGATCTACGTGGGCGACACCGTCCGCGTGGGCGTGCGGATCAGCGAGGGCAACAAGGAACGCATCCAGCCCTACGAGGGCGTGGTGATCGCCAAGCGCCACGGCGGCCTCAACGAAACCATCACTGTGCGCCGGATCTTCCAGGGCATCGGCGTGGAGCGGGTGTTCATGCTGCACAGCCCTCAGGTGGCCACGATCAAAGTGGAACGCCGGGGTAAGGTGCGTCGTGCCAAGCTCTTCTACCTGCGCGATCGGGTGGGCAAGGCCACCCGGGTTAAGCAGCGCTTCGACCGCTGATCCCCCGCTTCTCGTCGTCGATTCCGGTGCCGCTCTGCGGCACCTTCTGAGGGTCATCGCCTTGCGCCGTTAGTTCAGTTGGTAGAACGCAGGTCTCCAAAACCTGAT
>CALFOF010000156.1 GCA_937919075.1 uncultured Cyanobium sp.
GCTGGTGATTTGCCGTGACCGGTGGCCCCCTGCTCTATCAGCAACAAACTCCTAGCCGTTGATTCATGCGGGCAGGCACTGATGCAAAAGAACCGTTCACCACTCAACAGCTTCGAGGGGCGATTGTCGTGTTCTTGCTCAAAAGATGACCAGTTCTTTGGTGCTTATGCATAAAATAACTAACCCGCACCATTTACTGCGGCCAATTCCAGCCAATGGTTCCATGTCAGGCCCGCTGTGCTGGGTGGATGGGCAGCTGCAAGCGCGAAAGGCTTGATGCCCCCGCCGCTGTCGCGGCTGCAGGCTAGGAGCGAACATCCACAATCATCCTGGTGGCAGCCAGCGATTTCTGCTCGCCTTGCAAGGCTCAGCCCATGGCTATTGCCTGCCAAGCCTCCGATGCGCATGACCTGTGAGCACATCCTGTGAGTACGGCGTTGTCTGCAGCCTCTCATGGAGTTCACATCCAGCCGCGACCAATGGGCACTCTCATGGCGCGGTTTGCCGAACGGCTCGACGCGATCGTTGCTACCAAGCCACCGCTTGAACAACCGAAGCGCAGGTTCTGCGCTCTGGTCTCGGCTCGCGCCCTGAGCCCGGGCCACCGCCATGACTCTGTTGCTGGGAGCAGGTTGCCAGGAGCGGCTCGCCAGCACAGGCTTTCCAGGAGCGGCTTGCCATTCCTCGCGAGCAGCGTCTGCTCCTTGCGGACAGCGTTGGCGGCCACCCCCGGCTCAGTGCAGCGTGCCGCTTGTGCCCTCTACCGTGGGCACCTGTGCCTCAACCTGTCCCTTGCTGGACCTTCTCACCATTCCGCTGAGCTGGCCGGAGCTGGAAGCCTTGGCACCTGAGCCCCCCGACCGGGTGCACGGTCCGTGCAACGCCCAGTCGCTGCTGCGCCTGTTCGGGCAACCCGAAAGTGCCGTGCGCGTCACCCTGTTCCGGGATCACCACGCCTGGTGCCCCTATTGCCAGAAGGTTTGGCTGTGGCTGGAGGAACAACGGATCTCGTACCGGATCCGCAAGGTCACGATGTTCTGCTACGGCGAAAAGGAGGCCTGGTACGGCAGCTTGGTGCCCTCCGGCATGCTGCCCGCCGTCGACCTTGACGGCCGCCTCCACACCGAAAGCGACGACATCCTGGCGGCGTTGGAGCAGGCCTTCGGGCCCCTCGGCGATGGTCTGCGGGATGGGCGCGTGCTGCCCTTGCGCCAGCTGGAACGCGAGTTGTTTCGCGCCTGGTGCCTCTGGCTCTGCCGGCCTGGCCTGACGCCGCGCGCGGAAGAGATCGCCGCCACCACCTTCGATCGGATGGCCGACCGGGTGGATAGCGCCCTCGCTGCCACCACCGGCCCCTACTTCCTCGAACGCTTCGGCACCGCCGATGTGGTGTTCACGCCCTACATCGAGCGCATGAGCGCCAGCCTTTACTACTACAAGGCCTACGACCTCCGTCAGCGGCACACGGCGATCGCTGCCTGGTTTGAGGCCATGGAAAGCCGGCACACCTACCGCGGCACCCAGAGCGACTTCCACACCCACGCCCACGATCTGCCACCCCAGATGGGGGGCTGCCACCCCAGCGGCACGCCGGCTCAGCAGGCAGCGGCCGAGCGGGTCGACCATGGGCCCTGGCCGATCGCTACTCCCGATCCCGAGACCTCCTGCCTGGAGCCCGCCGGCGCGGCTGGGGAGGCACTGCAGCGGGTGTTGTGCCACCGTCACCAGCTCACGGCCGTGAATCCGGCCCCGGCCCAGGCCTTTGATCTGGCGCTGCGCTGCGCGCTCACCGCCCTGCTGCGGGAAGCCCCCTGCCCGCTGCCAGCCAATAGCGATCCTCTCGCGGTCACCGGCCTGCTTTACCTGCGGGATCGCATCAGCGTTCCGCGCGACATGTCGCTGCATGCGGCCCGCCGCCTGCGTCAGGCCCTCACCACCACTGCAACCGCGGCGACCGCAGCGATGGCGAGTGAGAAGGGTCAAGCCATTCCTGCAGCGCCCGCCATTCCGCTTCGCCATCGCCGTGATCAGAATCCCGCCGCCTTTCACCACGCCGCGTCGGCAGAGCGAGAAGCGCGGCTGACCGCCGGCCGGAGCCGTCCATGACCATGGCCCTGAGCGTGCCGGTTGCGGCCGCTCTGCCGCTCGCTCTTGCCCTTCCTGACATCAGCACCGAGCAGCTGCAACTGCTGCTCAGCCGCTGGGGCTATCTGGTGGTGTTCGCCGGCATGGTGCTGGAGAACGCCGGTCTGCCGCTGCCGGGCGAAACGCTCACCCTGCTGGGCGGCTATGCCGCCGGCAGTGGCCAGCTGCAGGTGGGCGGTGTGATCGGCGCGGCCCTGGTGGGCGCGGTGATCGGCGACAACCTGGGCTACCTGGTAGGGCGCTGGGCCGGCTGGACGTTCGTGCTGCGCGTGGGCCGGCTGTTGGGCCAGCCCCCTGAGCAGATGGAAGAGCTGAAGCGACGCTTTCTGCGCCATGCCGCCGCGTCGGTTCTGCTTGGACGTTTCGTTGCTGTGTTGCGGGTGATCGCCGGGCCGCTGGCCGGCGCGGTGGGCATGCCCTACCGCCGTTTCCTGCTGTTCAACTTCGTCGGTGCCGCCCTCTGGTCCACC
>CALFOF010000157.1 GCA_937919075.1 uncultured Cyanobium sp.
GACCACAGAAGCTGGCCTTGGCCTGCTCCACCTTGTTGAGCGTCGCCATGGAGGGAAGAGGAAAGAGGGGGACAAAGCCGATCAGGCCGGCGGCCGGATCATCCGGGAATCACCGCAGAGACTGCTGAAGAGACCACCACAGAGAGGGCAGAGGTCGCAGCGGGGCTGCGCATGCCTAATGATCGGAACTTTCACCCTTTCAGCCGGAGTGCTGGAGTCTTGTCGCAGGTGGTACCAATTTCTGCCGTGGAGGGCGCCGGCGCCCCCGGAGCCGCCCGCCGCCCGGCGCTGGCGCCGGAGGTGCTGCGCTTCCGGGAGCTGCTGGCCAAGGTGGGCAGCGGTGAACACACCAGCACCGGCCTGACCCGCGCCGAGGCCCGCGAAGCCACCGATCTGATGCTGTTGGGGCCGGTCAGCGATGCCCAGCTGGGGGCGTTCCTGATCGCCCATCGCATTCGCCGGCCGTCGCCGCTGGAGCTGGCCGGCATGCTCGACAGCTACCGCCAGCACGGCCCGGTGCTGCGCACCCCCGGCCAGCGGCCGCTCTGCTTCGGGGTGCCCTATGACGGCCGCAGCCGCACGGCGCCGCTGCTGCCGCTGCTGGCCCTGCTGCTGGCGGCCGCCGGCCAGCCGGTGGTGCTGCACGGCGGTGATCCGATGCCGGTGAAATACGGCATCAGCCTCGCCGAGCTGTTCGCTGTCCTCGGCATCGACTGGCGGCGGCTCAGTCTGGCTGATCTGCAGCAGCGGCTGGCGGGCCAGGGCCTGGCACTCGCCCACCAGCCCTGCCACTTCCCAGCCGCCGAACGGCTGCTGCCGATCCGCGAGGCGATTGGCAAGCGGCCGCCGGTGGCCAGCCTGGAACTGCTCTGGACTCCCCACCAAGGGGAGCATCTGCTGGTGAGTGGCTTCGTCCATCCCCCCACCGAGGCCCGCGCCTGGGAGGCGTTGGCCCACGCCGGCGAAACCGATCTGCTCACGGTCAAGGGGCTGGAGGGCTCCACGGATCTCCCCACAAGCCGCGCCGGCATCACCGCCCGTGGCCGCGAAGGCGTGATCACCCGCCTGCTGGTGCACCCTCGCGACCATGGCCTCTGCGGCCCGGAGGTGGCCTGGCAGAACCTGGAGCTCTGGCGCGAGCAGGCGCTGGCGGCGTTGCTGGGGGAGGGCCCGCTGGCTGAGCCCCTGCTCTGGAATCTGGGGGTGTACCTCTGGCTGGCCGAGCGCTGCGACAGCCTGCCGGCGGGGCTTGAGCAGGCGCGCGCGCTGCTGGCTGCCCGCTGCGGCGAAAAGCTGCGCCAGGATCTCGCCACATGAGCCTCCATCAGCGCGCCAGCCACGACCGTTGCTTCGGCTTTGAAGCCGATTTCGTTGCTGATCTGCGCTGCCTGCCGATGGCGGTGCGGCGCAAGCTCGACCTGGCCGGGGTGAAGCTCAAGCTCAGCCACTGGCAGGCCCTGGGCGCAGTGGAGCGCGAGGGGCTGCTGGCCTGGCCCGACCAGCCGCTCGCGATCGAGGCCCTGCGGCACTGGCTGCTGCAACGCACGGCCGTCCTGGCCGATGGTCCTGCCCGGCCCTTGCCGCCAGCCCAGCTGGAAGCCCTGACCAGTGCGGCCGACGATGAGGCGGTGCCAGTGGTGCTGGCGGCGGCCTGCCGGCAGCTGGGCACGCCGCTCAGCCGGGAGCAATGGCAGGGCCTTGATGGACTGCAGCGCTTTGCGCTGGTGAAGCTCAGTCACCCCGGCCATGAGCACCGCAACCTGCCGCGGGCGTTGCAGGAATTCGGGCTTTCCTGTGCGTGAACCCTGCGCAGCCCGGTCATCGGTAACAACCGGCACCATCAATTCGGCACCTCTCGTGATGTTGTAGGCGGGTTGGTCAGCTTGTGCGCCAACCTTGCCGGTTCGGTGCGCTTCGTTCATGAGGCCCGTCCGGATTGCGTGATCCGCATCCAGACCTTCGTGCCACCTCAGCCCCATGCCGAACCTTTCGCGCCGCAAGTTCCTCGTGACCGCCGCCGGCACAACAGCTGGCGCCCTCTGGTTGAGTGCCTGCGGCGGCAATCAGCCTGAGAAGGCCTCAGCTCCGGCCGTCAGTGGTAGCGGCGACGTTGAAGTGAAGGGCGCCACGCTCGGTTTCATCGCTCTCACCGATGCGGCGCCGTTGATCATTGCCAAGGAGAAGGGATTCTTCGACAAGCACGGCGTTCCCGAGATGAAGGTGGTCAAACAGACCTCCTGGGCCGCCACCCGCGACAACCTGGAGCTGGGGGCCGAGCGCGGTGGCATCGACGGCGGCCACATCCTCACGCCGATGCCCTATCTGCTCACGGCAGGGAAGATCACCAAGAGCTCCCAGCCGTTGCCGATGTACATCCTGGCACGGCTGAATGTGAATGGCCAAGGCCTTTCCCTCTCCAATGAATTCCTCAAGGAGAAGGTCACCATCAGCGATCCGAAGATCAAGGAAATTGCCGATCGCAAGAAGGCCAGCGGCAAGCTGCTCAAGGCGGCCATGACCTTCCCCGGCGGCACCCACGACCTCTGGATGCGCTATTGGCTTTCCGCCAATGGCGTGAATCCCAACAGCGAGGCCGACCTTGTGGTGGTGCCGCCTGCCCAGATGGTGGCCAACCTCCAGACGGGCACGATGGACACCTTCTGCGTGGGTGAACCCTGGAACCAGCGGGCCGTGAACATGAAAATCGGCTACACCGGCGCCATCACCGGTGAGCTCTGGAAGGATCACCCCGAGAAAGCGTTGACGATTCGCGCGGACTGGGCAGACAAGCACCCCAAAGCCACCTTGGCGATGCTCAAGGCGGTGCAGGAAGCCCAGATCTGGTGCCAGGACCCGGCCAACCTTGACGAGCTCTGCGAGATCACCTCAAAAGACAAGTATTTCAAGACCAGCGTTGAAGACATCAAGCCGCGCCTGGCAGGCACCTTTGATTTCGGCGATGGCCGCACCGTGACGGACTCCCCGCTGAAGATGTTCTTCTGGAAGGACACTGACTCCCACTCCTTCCCCTACAAGAGCCATGACCTCTGGTTCCTCACCGAAGACATCCGCTGGGGCTATCTGCCTCAGAACACCGACACCAAGGCCCTGATCGACAAGGTCAACCGTTCCGATCTCTGGAGAGAGGCGGCCAAAGCGATCGGCCAGGAAAAAGCCATTCCCGCCTCAGATTCCCGCGGCAAGGAAACGTTCTTCGATGGCGTTGTTTTCGACCCTGAAGATCCCAAGGGCTACCTCGATTCCCTCAAGATCAAAGCCCTGGCCTGAGCGACCGCCCCTCGCCATTGATCACCCCCACCCTTCATGACCCTCACTGCTGTGAACGGCAGGCGA
>CALFOF010000158.1 GCA_937919075.1 uncultured Cyanobium sp.
CCCTGAGGCTGTAGCTGTGGCGGAAGCTGTAGGGCACAGCCCGCTCACCCTTGGCGGCCATCACAGCCCGCAGGGAGCGCCACCCAGGCTGGCGGTTCAGGTAGGTGGCCACGCAGTCTCCAGAGCCGTTGCCGCTTGACAGCGGGGGGAGCTCAATCAGGCCGGCTTGCCACCGCTCGATCAGGTTCCAACGCTGCGGGATCCCGTCACCATCCACCAGCGGCAGCGGATGGACCCGGCGCGGCTGGGTATCGCCCCCGCCGCTCCGCTTCCGGTAGGTGCACCACCAGTACGGCCGACCCGTGCCCGGATCGATCCGCACCGTGAGGTTCAGGAGCTCGATCGGCCGTAACCCGAGCTCAGCCATCAGCCTGAGGGCATCGGCCCACCTACAGCCCGGCCCATCGAGCGGCAGCGAGGTGATCAGGTTGATGATCTGCTGATCGGCCAGCGGATCGCCTTTCTTGATGTTGCCGCTGTGGGATCCCTTGGCGCCAACGTGGGAGCTCAGATCAGTGGGCGGCATCCACAGGGCCGGGAACTGCTCACGGGTGACGCAGTAGCGCAGGAACTGCGCCAGCGCCTGCGCCCTTACCTGCCGCTCCTTTGACCCTGGGGGCCATAGGCGGATCACAGCATCGAGCAGATCAGCCGGGGTTGAGAGAGCCCCCCGCCCGGTGAGCAGTGGGACGGCAGCCGCCAGCGCCGGCCCGTAGGAGCGATCCCAGGTGATCGGCTTGATGGCCCGGCCATGCTCCATCTTCTGCACCTTGAACCGCTCGACCGCCGCGGCCCAGTCCATGGCCGCTTTGGGCGCCCTGCCCTCGGCAATCTCAGCGGCGCTGCGGAGGCTGTGCCCCTCAGCCACCAGCTTGTAGAGGTTGCGGATTCGGACGTAGGCATCCCCGGTGGAATCTGAATCCCAGCGGAAGGGCAGGAGCACCGATTGCTCAGGCTGGCCAGCCGGGCGGACCTTCAGCCGGATGCGGTCCCGAAACTCGGCCACGTTCCAGCCGCTCGCCAGCTTGCGGACCTGCCCCCGGAAGGTGGTTTCCCAGTCCTGGCGATTGATGACCACCGGCATGGCTTGTGCCCAAAACGTGCCCAAAACAAGCCTAAGCGGTCCGGACAGCCTTCGCCAGCATCAGCCAGACCCCTTGCCTGCACTCAAAACCGCTGACAGGTCCTGAGGCGATGGACGGTTTCCTAAACCGTAGGTCGTGGGTTCGAGTCCCGCCAGCCCCGTTCGCTAAAACCCCAGTTGCAGAAAGGGTTTTGAGGGAAGAGAGGCCCCGGAAAAGCCCGCTGCCCACCCCTGCCCGTTAGGCAAAAAGCTAGGCAAATCGGCGCGGATCGACCACGATTAGGCAAGTGGTTAGGCAATTCCGGTGCCCCCCTCCGACCACTGGCTCAGCCGCCAGAACGCTGCTCTGAAGCTGAAAGGCCACGGAGTCACCCTCGATGTGGTGGGTGCTCGGGTGCGGCTGCGGGCGACCATGCCGCCGCAGCCGACCGATCCGCATGGGACGGGGCTCAGGCAACACCGCATCAGCACGGGCCTTGCCTATCCGGATCAGGCCAGCGAGGCACTGCAGCTGGCCGAGCAGCTTGGCACTGCGCTGGAGCGCCACCGGCTTGGGGCGGAGACCTTTGATTGGACCCCCTGGCTGCCGAAGTGTCGTCAGCGGCAGGCCCCGCAACCTGAAGCGACAGAAGAGTCGCAGGGGGTCAGCGGACGCCAGGCGATCCGCCTGACCCGCGGCTGGTGGGGGAAGCAGCGGCGCCGGGGACCTTCCGCCGACGACAGCTGGAAGGTGGACTACGAAGCACCGCTGGCGCCGCTGATCGCGATCAGCAACCTCGAGCCTGCGCACCTGGTGGCTGTGGTGGAGGCCACAACGGCTGGCAGTCGGTCGCGCCGGCGGGCCTCCCAGGCTGCGGCCACCGTGGCCAGGGCGCTCGACTGGCCCGAGGAGCTGGTGTCCCAGCTGCGGGAACTTGGCAAGGGCTACAGCGCAGCACGCAGTCAGTCACCGCGCGAGCTGCCTCGCGACGAGGCAATCGAGGCATTGATTGATGGCCTCTCTGCGTCATGGCAGTGGCCTGTGGCGGTAGCCGCCACCTACGGCTGCCGGCCTCACGAGGCGCTGCTGTTCGCCGAGGTGCAGCCGTCCGGGCTGCTCCGCATTGCGGATGGCAAGACCGGGTCACGTCAGTCGCTGGCGTTACCGGCCGAGTGGATCGAACGCTGGTCGCTGCAGAACAAGCGCCTCCCGGCCTTCAACCAGGAGCGCAGCCACCGGGATGTCGGTGCCTTGATGGGGCAGGCATTTCGCCGTGCCGGGGCTGCATTTCGTCCCTATGACCTGCGCCATGCCTGGGCGGTTCGGGCGATTCACAACCCGAAGATCTCCCTGTCGCTGGCCGCCAAGTCGATGGGCCACAGCCTTGCTGTACACAGCAGCGTCTACCAGCGCTGGTTTGACGCCCACGAGATGGAGTCACTGCAGGCCGTGCTCAGCGCAGCGTCTTGAGATAGCGCTCCACATTCACCAAATAGGAGTGGCGCTTGCCGGAGGGTGAGGGCAGCTGCCGGTAGCAGTCGGGAGGGAAGCCGCCGCGCAAGATCCGGGCCTTGAGGGCGCGGGGTGATTTGAAGTGCAGTAGTTGTGCTGCTTCGCGCAGGGGTAGCCAGGGGCTTGCTTTATGCGCGGGCTGCGGCTGGTTCTGTGCATTCAGCAGCTTGAGTTGGGCTGAGAGCTGTTCCAGCTGGGCGCTGAGTTCGGTGACCACGTTGTCCATTCGTGCCGTCTTGTGGCGTTCCGTAAGCATTGCTTCTGGTGCCCTATCTGATCCACTCCCAACTTGCCTCCCAAATTGCCTCCCAAACTTGGGAGTGGATCATCCGAGTCAGCTGAATAACACTTCTGTGTGTTCCTGGTATTCCTCCAGTGATCAGGATTGAGCCCCGTCCGACAGAACAGCTGAACATCAAGGTTCAGCCCGATGTCATTGCTGAGATCGACCGTGCTGCGTTGCGCCTCCGGGCGACACGCTCAGCGGTCGCAAGGGCCCTGATCCGGAGTGGGTTAGATCAGCTGCGCTGTTCTGCCGAGACATCAGGTCAATAAAAAATCCCCGCGCCTGGCAGGGCAACGGGGACACGAGAGGGATCTCATGAGGCTACTGCAGTTCATCACAGCACGGTTGGTGCTGTTACATCCAGAGAAGGCAAGTGTCTGGCTGAGGGGTGATGTCTGAACCCTCTGCTTACGACCTGCTCCGAGAGGAAGTTCGTCGCCTGTCGTCTCAGGGCATCCAGCTGCAGACCATCATTCCGGTGGAGCTGCCAGCGGAGCTATGCCCCAGACGCCGCAAGAAACAGGCCACCGGCGAGTGGGAGCCTGTTCTCAAGAGCGGCGCCATGCAGCCCGCGATCACAGGCAAGAACCCATCGTTCTGGCGTGGTGATGGTGAGCCCCAGCTGATCAGCCATGCGCGCCCGGTACCGCCCGAGGTGCTGTTGGAGCGGATTGCGATCGCTGAGCGACTGGGCAAGGAAATCGGCCTGGCTGTCATCCCCGGCGGGGACGTGGTGTCGATCGACTTCGACACCAAGCACTACGGCAGCGTTCAGACGCTGGAAGAGGACTGGATGAACCTGGTCGACAGGTACCCAGTGCTCGCTGACACCCGCATGGAGCGCACCCCCAGCGGCGGGGTTCACATCTACGTCCGGGTCACGGATCGGATGGTCAGCTGGCAGCGACCTGGTGGTGGCCTGCACTGCAACTTCACGACAGAACAGGGCGGTCCGCATCGCGGCGAAGTTCTTGCCGGCACGCGGGTGTCGGTCTGCGCCCCGACCCGCAATGGCAAGGGCCCCTCCCTATGAGTTGATCAACCCCGAGGCGGCGTACTGCTTCGTGGAGGTGCCGGACCTGGCCTCGATCGGCATCTGCCCGGAGGTCAAGGCAGCGCCCGAGCCGGCCGCACCAGCGCCACCATTGCCGTCGTCGCCGGCCAGTGAGCGGCGAGCACCGTCTGGCGTGAACACCAACCCTCGCCTGGCTGACCTGATCGGCAGCAAGGCGCAGGACCTGCTGGCGGGAGGACGGCCCTATGGCAGGGATGCATCAGCTGCGGCCGATCGGAGCCTCCAGCTCACCGGCTTCGTGAAGGAGCTCTGGAGCTGGCACAACCTCCTGCTGGAGCAGGGATGGAAGTTCGAGGGTGATCCCGATCAGTTGCTGGCGCAGGTAATCGCCGCCCTCGACATCGACGACAAGGCGGAGCGGGTTCTGGCATCCATCGACCGGGCGGGCTGTCGCCACAGCGATCCCGATAAGGCGGAGCGCCACTACGCCTGGCTGGCTGGTGATCGCACCCGCCGCTGGCGCGGCCGCGGCGAGTCCCAAGACGCAAGCAGTGAGGCATCCGCTGATGCCTCTTCCAATCCCAGCAAGCCGCCGCCGCTGAGCCGTGAGGAGTGCCGCGATCGGCTGCGGGAAGCGGTTGCAGCCCATCAGTCGCCCACCG
>CALFOF010000159.1 GCA_937919075.1 uncultured Cyanobium sp.
GCAGGCCCTTGATGCGGTCCTGGCCAGCGGCGATGAGGCCCTTGATGGCAAGAGTGTGACCGCCTGGTTCCGGGCCCGGCAGTTGCTGGGCCGCTGAAGCGATGCAGGAGCTGCTGCGATGACCCCGCCCCGCTGGCTGTTCTGGCACCGCCGTGACCTGCGGCTGGCCGACAATCTCGGCCTGGCCGCTGCCGCCCGCACCACGCCCGCCGTGACCGGCGTGTTCGTGCTCGATCCGGCCTTGCTGGAGGCCAGTGATCTGGCCCCGGCGCGGTTGTGGTTTCTGCTGGAAAGCCTGCGGGAGCTGGAGCAGCGTTGGCGTGAGGCCGGCAGCCGGCTGCTGCTGCTTGAGGGGGATCCAGCCGAGCTGCTGCCGCAGCTGGCCACGGCGATCGGCGCGGAGGTGGTGGCCTGGAACCGTGATGTGGAACCCTTCGGCCGCGAGCGCGACCGCCGCGTTGCCACCGCGCTGCAGGGGCAGGGGCTGAAGGTGCTGGCGGGCTGGGATCAGCTGCTGGTTCCCCCCGACAGCCTGTTCACCGGCGGTGGAGCTCCCTACCGGGTGTACGGGCCGTTTTTCCGCGCCTGGCGGCGACGGCTGGAACCGGCCGGCCCGGCGGCGTCCGGTGCTGTCGGAGCGGAGCTGGCGGCCAACGGGCCGGAGCTGGCGCCTGTGGCGGCTCCCAGGGGCTTGCTGGACTTCGACCCTGTCGGCCTGCCTGCCAGCGGCCAGGCCCTCTGGGAGCGCCTACCACTGCTGGATGCCGTGCCTGCGGCCGGCGACCGTGCAGGGGGCCTTGCCGCGGCTGCCTTCGAAGGCGCTGATCTGTGTCCCTGCCGCCCGGGAGAAGCGGCTGCCGCCGATCAGCTGGCTCGCTTCGTCGATGGCGCCCTGCTGCGCTACGAACCCGGCCGCAACCTGCCGGGGGAGGCGGGCACCTCCTGCCTCAGTGCGGCGCTCAAGTTCGGCACGCTCAGCCCGCGCCAGGCCTGGGCGGCGGCCCAGCAGCAGCGTCCCCGTGCCCGCAGCGATGAGGACCTGCAGTCGATCACGGTCTGGGAGCAGGAGCTGGCCTGGCGCGAGTTCTACCAGCAGGCGCTGTTTCACTTTCCCGAGCTGGCCGAGGGGCCCTATCGCCCCCAATGGCGCCGTTTTCCCTGGGAGAACGATGCCAGCCGTTTTACGGCCTGGTGCGAGGGCCTCACCGGCGTGCCGATCGTGGATGCGGCGATGCGGCAGCTGAACGCCAGCGGCTGGATGCACAACCGCTGCCGCATGATCGTGGCCTCCTTTCTGGTGAAGGATCTGATCTGCGATTGGCGCTGGGGCGAACAACAGTTCATGCGCCTGCTGGTGGATGGCGATCTGGCTGCCAACAACGGGGGCTGGCAATGGAGCGCCAGCAGCGGCATGGACCCCAAACCCCTGCGCATCTTCAATCCCTTCACCCAGGCGGCCCGCTTTGATCCAGAGGGGGAATACATCCGCTACTGGCTGCCGGAACTGGCGCACGTGGCCACAGCCGAGCTGATCAGCGGGGCGATCGCGCCCCTGGAGCGGCGCGGTTACCCCGCACCGATCGTGGACCACAAGCAGCAGCAGGCGCGCTTCAAGGCGCTCTATGCCGCGCTGGGCTGAACCGGCCGGCGGCCGTTGCTCAGACCCGTGCCTGGGTGCGGGTTTCGGCAGGCGCTGAGGCCGGCTGGCTGCCGACCAGCCGGTACAGGGCCGTGATCACCGCCTGCTGCTGCTCAGCGGTGAGTTCGGGGAAGATCGGCAGGCTGAGCACCTGGGAGGTGAGCCGTTCGGTGGCCGGCAGGCTGCCGGGGCCGTAGCCCAGCTGGGCGTAGGCCGGCTGGCGGTGAATCGGAATCGGGTAGTAGATGATCGTGTTGACGCCGGCGGCGGCCAGCTCCTGCTTCAGCCAGTCACGGCAGCAGCTTTCGGGCAGGCCATAGGTGGCGCTGTTCGTGGAGGGGATGCAGCTGCCGCCGCAGGTGCTCGCCCCCGCCGGACAGAACGGGACGCGCACCACGAACTGGTTCCAACTGTGGCCCTCGGGGCCCGCATCGGGCAGGGCGATTCCGGCTAGGCCCGCCAGCTCACGCTGGTAGGTGGCGGCGAGCTGGCGGCGGCGCTCGATCCAGCGCTCCAGGTGGGGCAGCTTCACGGCCAGCACCGTGGCCTGCAGGGCATCAAGGCGGCTGTTGTATCCCAGTGAGGTGTGCAGGTAGCGCTCCGGCATGCCATGCACAGCCAGCTCGCGGATGCGCTGGGCCAGCTCGGGGTCGCGGCAGAGCACCGCGCCGCCATCGCCGGCACCACCGAGGTTCTTGGTGGGGAAGAAGCTGAAGCAGCCCGCATCTCCCCAGCTGCCCACCGGCTGC
Organism: uncultured Cyanobium sp.; assembly: GCA_937919075.1. Classification (GTDB taxonomy): domain Bacteria; phylum Cyanobacteriota; class Cyanobacteriia; order PCC-6307; family Cyanobiaceae; genus MW101C3. Next base: position 2,389 of record CALFOF010000159.1, read on the forward strand.
CCCGCCCAGCTGCCGCCGGTGGCCTGGGCGCAGTCTTCGATCACCTTCAGGCCATGCATGGCGGCGATCGCGGTGATCCGCTCCATGTCGACCGGACGGCCGAACAGGTGCACCGGCATCAAGGCGCGGGTGGCGGGCGTGATCGCCGCCTCGATCTGGTTGAGATCGATCAGATAGGAGCTTTCCTCCACATCCACGAACACCGGCGTGGCCCCCACGCTGCTGATCGCTTCGGCGGTGGCGAAGAAGCTGAAGGAACTGGTGATGACCTCATCGCCTGGACCGATCCCCAGGCCTCTGAGGGCCAGCACCAGGGCGTCGGTGCCGCTATTGCAACCGATGGCGTGAGGGCTGCTGCAGGTGGCGGCGAACTGTTGCTCGAAGGCGGCAATCCGGGCCCCCCCGATGTACTGGCCGCTGCGTAACACCTGCAGAACGGCGTCTTCGAGGTCTTCACCTAGCTGATGAAGTTGCTCGGTGAGATCGAAGGGGGGCACCTGCATGGGGGCAACCTTAATCCCCTCAACCGTCAGTTCCAGGGGGTGCCTGCCCAGGGTGCCACTTGATGTTGCAGCCGATGGCAGGCCGTTGATCGGGGTCCGGGGCCTGGCCGCTGAGCACCGCATCGAGCGCTGTTCGCAGCGTGCTGCCATCCGCTGGCTGGCCCGCTCCGGGGCGGCTGCCATCGAGTTGGCCGCGGTAAGCGAGCCGCTGGTCGGCGCCGAACAGGAAGAGGTCGGGGGTGCAGGCGGCATGGAAGGCCCGGGCCACGCTCTGCTCGCTGTCGAGCAGGTAGGGGAAGCGCCAGCCGTGCCGCCGGCGTTGGTCGTTCAACCCCTCAGGGCCGTCTTCGGGGTGGGTGCGCACGCTGTTGCTGGCGACCGCCAGGATCCCGACCCGGCCGCCGTAATCGTGCTCGAGCCGGGTGAGTTCCGGCTCGATGTGTTTCACGAACGGGCAGTGGGCGCAGAGGAACAGCACCAGCAGCGGCTGGGGCGGCAGGGCGGCGCTGTCGTGCAGGCGGCCATCGAGATCGGCGAGCCGGAATGGGGGCAGGGCCGTGCCGAGCGGCAGCATCGTGGAGGGGGTGAGGGCCATGGCGGCCAGGCTCTGCGGCGGAACATCCGCTGTGATTGTGGCGTCCGCGCCGGCACCGCAGCTGGGGCAGGATCAGCGCCCCCTGGTTCGCCTGCGTGAGCCCCATTTTGTTTTTATGGCGCCGTCTTTGGGCGCGGCCGGCGCCACTGAAAACTATGCGGCAGCCGCTGCTGCGGCCCTTGCTGCGGCCGTTGCTGCGGCCGTTGGCGCTGCTGACGACCGCTCCCCTGCTGGCGAGCTGTGTTCCTGCCACCGAGAGGGCCAGCTGGCGGATCTTCCCCTTGCAACGCCGCCAGCCCCATGACGGCCTGGCGGTGGTCAACCAGCCCGATGGCTTCGGCGTGCACCTCTGGCTCGAGACCGACACCCGCCAGCGGGGGGTCTGCCGGCCGCGCTGGTTGCCGGACCCGCCGCGGCTGTTCAACGGCAACGGCAGTGCGCCGTTCAGCTCCGGCCTGGCGACCCGCCAGGAGTTCTTTGAGGTGGTGGCCCGCGGCGATGTGCGCCGGGAGCTGCAGCGCCAGCTGGAGGCGCTCTGCCAGGCGCGTGCCCCGCGGAGTCGCTGGGAGTGGACCGAGCCGCCCCGCAGTGAGGACCAGGTGAAACAGGAGAGCTTCCCGATGCTGCAGGAAGAAGATCTGCTGCCCGATCCCAGCGAAGTACGGGCGCGTGAGGAGGCGCTGGAGCAGGAGGCCGAAGGGGTTGCCCCGGCCCCGTCTGCCGCCCCGCAAGCTGCGCCCTAGCCCCAGGCTTCAGCCGCTCTCAGGTTCCTGCCGCCCTCAGCCGCTTGCCCCGTCAGCTTTAAGGCGGGCCAGGGCCACTGCCCCGCTGTAGCCAGCCGGCAGCAGCAGATCGC